>JACRAA010000324.1 GCA_016213595.1 Actinomycetota bacterium
AGCAGCTCGCCTTCCGGGTCGGCGGGGGCGTCATCGGCCGCGCTTCCGACGAGGAGCAGGCGCGGGGCGAGCAGGGCGAGCAGGTGCCACTGGTCGGCGGGAAGTGGCAGACCCTGCGTGGCCGTATCGACGAATCCGGGGGCGAACCAGTACGGCCGGACGTCGGCGAGCAGGCGGGGCGTCTCGCCGACGTCGCGCGACAGCGCGGCCCCCATGGCCCCTGAGTTGTTGCTGATCGCACCGGCGAAACGCTCGTCCTGTGCGGCCGCCCAGAGCGCCGTCTTGCCCAGTCGGGAGTGCCCGACTGCGAAGGTGGGGGCTGCGACGATCCCCGGGAGCTCGTTGCTCGTCAACAGGTCGAGGATGCGCGACAACGTCCACGCCCAGATGCCGATGGCGCCCCAGCGGCGCCCCTCCATGGAGGGGTCCAGGTCGAGCAGGGCGTGAGGGCCGGTTGCGAAGACGCCGCGCGAGTCGGGGCCGCACTCCAGATAGCACATGGTGACGAGGCCGAAGCCCTGTCGCAGGATCAGGTCGACCGGCCAACGCTGGGCGAGCGACCCACGCGCGGCGGGGGGGAGGAACTCCGCGTTCTCGTAGTGCAGCCGGGCCCCGGTGTCGTCGTCGGGCTCGTTGACCACCATCCGGGAATCCGGCACCAGCGTGTGGTTGCCTCGGAAGTTGAGCCCAAGGAACACACCCCTCGGCCGCTCCGCAGGCGAGAAGGCCGCCACGGTGAAGGTCCATGTACGGCCTTGGTGATGGAGTGTCACCGCCGACTGTGTGCAGGTGCCACCGCCGGCTGCCACCTCAAACTCGCCCAAGGGACGCACCGATGCCCTTACCGAGATGTCGGGAGTCGTACCGTAGATGCGCCCGAGGCGTTCCAGGACGAGACCACGCACCTCCCCTCGCCAGTGCTCGGCAGAGGTCGCCTCTGGAATGGGCTCGAAGGAGATCGCCACCAGCGTGTCCTTTCTATGCTCGGCGGGATTTGTGGAAGCCGCGGTTCAGTCAGCGTCCCGCTCGCGGATCAGGCTTGTCCCTAGACGGAGGAGCTCCTCGGCGGAGCCTCGTTTGAACGGGGCCGGCATGGCGTAGTACATACACGCGTCCTCCACCTCGTACCCGCCTTCTGGGTAGGCGTCCGAGGTAGGGAGGTAGCCGGGGACCCCGTCGCAGTAGCCGGCAACCATGAGGAGAGGCGCAGCGTCCTTGAGCGACTCAGCCAGGGAGAGGAAGGGCTCGCCCGGCAGCGTGACGAGCGCTGCCTCGCCCAAGTCGATGCACACAACCCGCCCTTGCCACGGGGCGGCGAGCTGCTCGGGTTGCCAGTGGCGGGCCCAGTCGATCCAGGACGTCAGGACCACGTCCTCCCCGTTCGCCGCGTTCGCGAGCCGTTCCTCCCATTTGCTACGTCGGGAGTCGACGTAGGGCTGGGTGATCGGTTCGTAGTCGAGTACGACGGGAAGGCTCCTGGCCATGGCGCCTTTGGCCTTCAGACCGGTCCACGCCGCCACACGGAGCCCGTGGGCGAGACGGGTGCCGAGCTCCTGAGCCCGCCCGAACGTCCGCTGTGACGCCGGGGAGGTGCTGAAAGACGCTGTGGGAGCGTGTCCTGTGTTGACGTCTCCGGCCGCTCCGGTCAGCGCGAGGCACGGGGCGCCCGTCTCGTCCTCGACGCCCCTCCGCAACGCATCGACATAGTCCGCCGAAATCATTGTGTTGGTCGCGTCGAGCACGACCGGGTGGCATGGATAGCAGGTGATGGTCGCCACGACCTCGCCCGTCGTCGCATCCGAGAACCGGAGAGCGTCGAGCGGGGGGTCTATCGTGCGGTCCAGGTGTCTGCGGGCCTTCGCGACCCCTAGCCCTCGAACCGACGCCCAAGAGATCTCGACGGATCGCCGCTTCTGGCGTGCCTCACGAACCCCGGCGACAGCAGCGTCCACCACGGCGTCATGGATGGCGGACTCATGACCGCCTGCCCGCCCCAGACCGATGGCCGGCCCACTATGGGTGTGCACAGCTGCGACCACCACCGTGCCGAGCCCGACTGCCCGCTCGATGTCGCGACAGGTCTGCTCGTGCAGGACGCAGACATCGACCGTGACGACGGCGACGTCGTCCAGAACGACCACACGGACCGTGGTGGGATCGTGGATGCCTGTGCTCGGTTGGGTGCGCGCGACGAAACCGCCCATCGCGCTGTCCGGGGGAACGGGTACCTCGCGTACGGAGGCGCCTACGAGCAGGCTCACGGGCGTGACCCTTGCCGGAGCACGTCCACCACTCCGCCCGTCTGGTCGAGCAGCACCAGGTCTGCCTGGGCGCCGCACTGTATCCGTCCCCGGCGGGAGTCGCCAATGATGCGTGCGGGGGTGCCAGACGCGAGCTCCATAACCTCGGGCAACCCGAACGGGGTGTGGCCCAGCACGTACCTGACTACGTCGGCGAGGTTGACAGCGGATCCGGCCAGGAACGGGGTCCCCACCAGCGTGAGCCGACCGGCCTCGTCGAGCTCGACGTCGCCGCCCACAGGCTGGTGGTAGACACCTGGCGCGCACCCGGCCAGGGCGACCGAGTCTGACACCAGGAAGGCCCGGCCGGACCCCTTCGCGCGAACCATCACGGTCAGCGCTTCAGGGGGCAGGTGGTGTCCGTCACCGACGAGACCGGCCGCCAGCCGGTCGTCAGCGAGCTGCGTCCAGATCTGGTTGGGGTGCCGGGGCAGGGACGCGAAGATCCCGTTGCCGAGGTGTGTGGACAGTGTTGCCCCTGCATCTGTAGCAGCCAGCAGCTGCTGAGGTGAGGCGTTCGTGTGTCCGAGCGCGACGAGTGTTCCCTCGGCCACGATGCGAGCGATCTCTGCTGGAGCGTTGTCGGTGTGCGGCGACACGGTGACGTAGCCGATGCGCGCATGCCTCGTCCACCGGGCGACCTCGGCCGCGTCGAGGGGTCTGATCTGGTCGCGATCGTGGGCACCGCGGGGACCGTCCTCCGGCGAGAGGAAGGGGCCCTCCACGTGGACGTAGGGAACCGCCCGAGCCACCAGCGGATCTGACTCGCACGCCTCGGTGATCGCCCGAAGAGAAGCCACAATGGCCTCCTCGGAAGCCGTGATCACCGTCGGAACCCATGTGGTCACCCCCGCGGTCGCGAGCTTGTGGGTGATGTCCGAGATCGCCCCAGGGGATGCCCCCGCGCCGTTGACGTCGTGGCCGCCGTAACCGTTGACCTGGAGGTCCACCAGTCCGGGCACCAGCCAGGGCATCGTGCTGTCCCGGGTCGTCCGGCGGGTCACGGAGACGATGTCTGCAGACTTCGCCTCCACGACCAGCACGTCGCCCGTCGCAGGGCATCGACCTTCTATCACAGCCATCGCACACGCCCCCGGAACTCCGCGATGAACCGACGGTTCGCCTCGTCGCCGCCGGGTGCGTTCGCGCTTCGCCACATCGGCACCTCGACACCGCGCTCGGCCAGCAGGCCAAGGGTCTCGAGGATTATCCAGTTCAAGGCGAAGGAGTTCGCGAAGGTCGAACAGGCACCGGACTTCTCCAGTGCTCCCTCCACCTGGATCAGTGCATCACCGATAGGTACGTGGGTGTCGACGTGCACGTCGACGAGGTCGTGCAGGTTCTGTCTCGACGGATGCCGCGCGGGATGGTCGGGCGAGGTGGCGTCGGCATGCTCCCGAGAGGAGACCCCGATCGTCCGAACCCCGAGCTCCCTTGCGCCGAGAGCCGCATCGATGAGCGCCGCGTTGATTCCGTAGGCGTTGACAAGGATGAGCACATCGCCCGCGCTCAACCCGGCATCGTCAATGACGACGCGACCGTAACCCGGCGTGCGCTCTATGGCCATCGACCGCAACGCACCCGAGGACAGCATCGTGCCCTCGTCGAGGATCGCTGAGACGTGCATCAGCCCGCCGGCGCGAAAGAAGATCTCCTGCGAGGCCAGGTTTGAATGACCTCCTGGCCCGTAGACGTGGACCAGGCGGTCCGCCCCTACATGGTCCGCCAGCAGGCGGGCCACGTCCATGACGTTGTCCTGTTCCGTCTCGAGGATGGTCCCCATGAGCTCGGTGAGAGCGCTCAGGTACTTGGCACCCAGATCAGTCATCGGCTACAGCCTCTCGATCGACGTGGAGCTCTGCAGCGGGGTGCAGCTTCAAGGCCGTGCCTGGAACGTCCGGATCAGGGTCCAGGGCTCGGGAGTTGCGAACGGCATCTCGCTTGTCCGCCCCTATCACCGAGCAGAGCACTACGTTCGCGTAGAGGAGCCGGGGGATGGTGACCGTCAGGGCCTGCCTCGGCACGCTCTGAAGGTTTGGGAAGTGGCCCTCGTCGACCTGTTGCTGCCGTGAGGTCTCGTCCAGATCGACAATCCGGACGGATTCAGAGTCGTCGAAGTCGGCGGGAGGGTCGTTGAAGGCGAGGTGTGCGTTGACGCCGAGCCCGCACAGGGTGAGGTCGAACGGCGCTCCACCCAGGGCTTCGGAGTACGCCTTGACGGCCGCCTTCGGGGCGAGGGTCGGGTCCATTCGGTGGAACTCAGGAGACGCTTCGATCAGCGAGAAGAAAGTGGACTCCAACCAGTTGCCGAAGCCTTGGCGGGCAGTAGGCGGAAGTCCGAGGTAGTCGTCCATGTGGAAGAACGTCACCCTGTCGAAGTCGATCGCCTCGCGGGCTAGCGCCGTGAGTGTCGGGGTCTGGCTGGGAGCGGCCGCCAGCATCACTCGGGCCTCACCCCGGACTTCAAGTGCAGCCCGGATGACCTCGGCAGCCCTGCGCCCAGTACATGCCCCCAGTGCCGCAGCCGATTCGTGGACCGTCACGGTCAACGGATGAAGAGGTTGCATAGCTGACATCCTTTCCGGCTCGTCAGGGCAGGCCTGACGACTACGCGTACCAAACGCGGGGAGCGGTGCGGCTGCTCCGCGCACACCGATGGATGCCCTTGAACACCCATCATTCGCCTCTCTGTTCAGCGCGTGCTCGGCGTGCAGCTCGCAGTGACGACCCTGCCATGCAAGCGATTGCAGCGCAAGGCTGGAGGGGCGGGTTCGGGCGACGGCAGATCGCTCTCAGGAACCTCCCTGGCCTTCGTGGTGGCCCCTCTGGGGCGTTGAGCCAGGTCAGGTCCCGAGGGGCCGTCAAGGGCCTACCTGCTGCTCACCTACCCCTCGCCCACTCGCTGCCGCAGGCCAGTGGCGTCCGCGGCGTAGACGGCGACGATCATCGCGACGACGTCGAGACCGTCCGCCAAGGAGATCGTGGGCTGGCGGCCGCTGCGCACGGCGGCGAGTATGTCGCGCCACTGGGTGAGATGTCCTCCGACTCCGATTGCTGCCGGATTGCCCGCGCCACTGGGGACCTGCTCAGCTGCCTCGGGCTGTGGAACGCCCGGCACGTCCCAGCGCGTGATCGCCCCCTGCTCGAGCTCGATCATCCCGCGGTCGGTGTACAGCCGCAGGGTGGCCGGGGTGCCCGGCGGCGTCGCCGTGGTGGCGACGATCGAGCCGAGTGCGCCGCACCGAAACCGGACGGCCGCCACTGAGGAGTCCTCGCAGGCAAGGTCGTGGGCGAGGTTGCCGTTGATCGCTGCAACGTCCGCCGCCGGGCCGAGCAGCCAGACGAGCAGGTCGACCGAGTGGAGCGCCTGGTTCATGAGGACGCCACCTCCCGGGGGCTGCCCACGCCACGCTGACTGGTCGTAGTACTCGGCCGGACGCCACCAGCAGACCTGCACTTGGGCCAGCAAGGGACGCCCCAGCCTTCCTTCGTCCAGCAGCCGCTTCAGCTCGACGTGTTGCGACTCGAGGCGCCGCTGGGCGATCACCGACCCCATCACGCCGGCCTCACGCCAGGCGGCCACGACCTCGCGGGCTGCTGCGCTGGTAGTGGCGAGCGGCTTCTCCACGACGACATGCTTGCCGGCGCGTAGGGCGGCCAACGCATGCACTCCGTGCAGATTGCTCGGTCCAGCGACCACCACAAGGTCGACATCGGAGGCCGCCAGGACGGCTTCAGGTGCCATGCGGCGTGCGTTCCCGACCGGTACGGTCCCGGGGGCGATCGTCGCATGGGACGAGTAGGCGACGAGCCGTGCCTCGTCTCGCAGCTCCGTGAGGCATGCCGCGTGCGTCGCGCCTATCGACCCCAGCCCGACGATTCCGACCCTGAGCACCATTGACTCCATCCCTGCCGGTCATCACATCACATCATTCGGGTTGCCCACCGCCACGCGCGGCCGTCGCGCGCAGGGCTCCCCAGCCTGGCCTTCCGCGCGGCCGGGGGACCGATCACATCCTCATGCGGGTCTTACTGTGTTGCGACACGACGGATCCGCCGGAGCCACGAGTAGGCCAGTCCGGCCTCGACGACGCCGATGCCCGCGATCACCGGCTGAAGGAAGAAGTACACCTGCAGCAGTGCCAGCTGCATCACGATCCACACCAGGAGCGAGCCGCCAGCCAGCAGGCCGGCCAGAATGCCCAATCTGGGACGAGCAGGCAGAGCGAGGGCGGGCACCGCGGCCAGGAGATGCGGTACGGC
>JACRAA010000323.1 GCA_016213595.1 Actinomycetota bacterium
AACTCGACGACCCGGCTCAGCCCCGGTGTGCGCAGCCGCACCCAGATCATCGTCGGCACCAGCAGCACCACCATCAGCAGGACCGTGAGCGCGGCCAGCAGCAACGACGAGAAGATCGCGGTGCGCAGGTCGTCGTTGCGGACCAGCTCGGCGTAGTAGTGGAGCGTGATCTCGCCCTCGAGCGGACCCTTGCCCTGCACGCTGAAGTTGGCCATCGAGATCAGCGGCAGGAAGAAGTAGAGCGCGAAGAGGGCGAGCAGGACCGCGCGGACGACGCGGAAGCCAGCGCCGTGCCTCATCGCAGCCACCTCGACGTACGCCGCAGCAGCAGGGCGTAGAGCCCCATCACGATCGCGACGACCACGATCATCTCGGTGGCGAGCGCGAACCCGAGGTTCTGCTGGCCCAGCAGCACCTCGCTGGTGAGGGCCGAGCGGATGAGCAGCGGGACGATCGGGTTGCCCTGGCTGACCAGGATCGCCGCGGTGGCGTACGCCGCGAACGCGTTGGCGAACAGCAGCAGCACCGAGCCGAGGAAGGCCGGGGTGAGCAGCGGGATGCCGACCATTCGCCAGTACTGGAAGTTCGTGGCGCCGAGGTTGACCGCCGCCTCCTTGAGCTGGGGCCGGAGGCCCTCGAGCGCCGGGGTGAAGACGATGACCATCAGGGGCACCTGGAAGTAGGTGTAGACGACGATCAGGCCCTTGAGCCCGTAGAGCCAGCCGGAGCCGTAGATGTCGAGCCCGGGCCCGTCCCTGAGCACCACGGTGAGCAGGCCGGAGAAGCCGAGCAGCGAGATCCACGCGAAGGCGAGCGTCACGCCGCCGAACTGGGCGAGCACACCGGCGATCGACAGCGTCGTACGGCGCAGGATGCTGCGCGGTCCGAGCGAGACGATGAGGTAGGCGAGCACGGCGCCGAGCAGTCCGCCGAGGAGGGCGGTGCTGCCCGACAGGAGGAGGCTCTTGCGGAGCGTGTCGATCGCGGCAGAGGACCCCAGCGCCTGGATGTTGCCCATCGTGAAGCCGCCGGTCTCACCGTCCTGGAAGGCACCGATGATCACGGTGACCGTCGGCACGATCAGGAAGACGGCGAGGAACCCGAAGAACGGGAGCACGGGCAGGTACCGGCCGACGGACATCCGTCGACCGGCACCTGCCTGCGCAGGAGCGGCCGTGCTCAGCTGATGACCTTGGACCAGTTGTCAGCGAGGTACTCGCCGGCCTTGACCGTCTGGTCGTCGGTCGGGATGACCGGCTCGCCGCCCACCTCGGGCAGCGCGCCCCACAGCTCGGCGTCGATCGTGCCGGCCTCGTTCATCGCGTCACCGCGGACCGGACGGGCACCGCCCTTGAGCCACAGGTTCTGGCCCTCGTCGCTGTAGAGGAACTCCTGCCACAGGCGCGCGGCGGCCGGGTTCGGGGCGTCGGCGTTGATGGCCTGGAAGTAGTAGCCGGCCACGACGGCCTCCTCCGGGACGATGGTCTTCCACGTGTCGACGTTGGCCGCAGCGGCCGAGCCCAGGTAGTCCCAGTCGATGACGACCGGGGTCGCGCCGGACTCGATGGTGCCGGAGTCGGGGTCGACGGGCAGGAAGTTGCCGGCCTTCTTGAGGTCGCTGAAGAAGTCGACACCGGGAGCGATGTCGTCGGCGGACCCGCCGTTGGCGATCGCGGCCATCATCACGCCGCTGAACGCGGCACCGGCCTGGGTCGGGTCACCGTTGAGGGCGACCGCACCCTTGAACTCCGGCCCGAGCAGGTCCTGCAGCGAGGTCACGTCGGGCACCTTGGCGGAGTCGTAGCCGATCGACATGTAGCCGCCGTAGTCGTTGACCCAGGTGCCGTCGGCGTCCTTGAACTCGTCGGGGATGTCGTCCCAGGTCTCCACCTTGTAGGGCGCGAACATGTCGGTGTTGGCGAGCGCCACCGACTGGCCGAGGTCGAAGACGTCGGGAGCCTTGTCGGTGCCGGCCAGGTCGTTGGCGGCGTTGATCTCGTCCTGCGAGGCGGCATCGGGCTGGTCGGAGTTGACCGTGATGTCGTACTTCTCCTCGAAGGTGGAGATCATCTCGCCATAGTTGGCCCAGTCGGGCGGCAGCGCGATGACGTTGAGCTCGCCCTCGTCCTGGGCGGCCCTGATCAGGTCTTCCATGGTGCCGAAGTCCGCGGCCGACGTGGCGGTCGCCGCGTCCACACCGCTCTCGGTGGTGGTGTCGGCCTCCTTCTCGGGAGCAGCACAGCCGGCTGCCGCCGCGAGGGTCGCCAGCACGGCGAGCGATGCGAGTGTCTTGCGGGTCTTCACAGGGGTCCTCCAAGGGGGGCTCGACCGAGATCTGGAACGCGGTGCAGGGCGGAGCCTGTCTGGTCCCGTCGGATCGGAGGCTACTCCCGAATGACGCGTATGCGGCGTAACGACGAACCAACGGTTTGGGCAAGAAATGGCGCGCAGGCGACGCTGGGTAAACTCAACGGTCGTGACGAGCGCCGCTGGACCCGAGTTCCACTACTCCGACATCCTCCCGACCGCCGGCTCCAACGGTGAGCCCGAGACGCCCTACCGGCTGATCACCACCGACGGCGTGTCCACCGTGGAGGTCGAGGGCCGCACCTTCCTGAAGGTCGAGCCCGAGGCGATCCGGCGGCTCACCGAGGAGGCGATGCACGACATCAGCCACTACCTGCGCCCGGGCCACCTCTCGCAGCTGCGCAAGATCATCGACGACCCCGAGGCCTCCGGCAACGACCGCTTCGTCGCGCTCGACCTGCTGAAGAACGTCAACATCTCCGCCGGCGGAGTGCTGCCGATGTGCCAGGACACCGGCACCGCCATCGTGATGGGCAAGAAGTCCGAGGGCGTGCTCACCGGCTCCGACGACGGCGAGGCGATCAGCAAGGGTGTGTACGACGCCTACACCCGGCTCAACCTTCGCTACTCCCAGCTCGCGCCGCTGACGACCTTCGAGGAGAAGAACACCGGCACCAACCTGCCTGCGCAGATCGAGCTCTACTCGACGCCGGCCAAGGACGTCCCGGAGTACAAGTTCCTCTTCATGGCCAAGGGCGGCGGCTCGGCCAACAAGTCGTTCCTCTTCCAGGAGACCAAGGCCGTCCTCAACCCGACGCGGCTGATGGAGTTCCTCGACGAGAAGATCCGCTCGCTCGGCACCGCCGCGTGCCCGCCGTACCACCTCGCGGTCGTCATCGGCGGCACGAGCGCGGAGTTCGCGCTGAAGACGGCCAAGTACGCCTCCGCGCACTACCTCGACGACCTGCCGACCGAGGGCTCGATGTCCGCCCACGGCATCCGCGACGTGGAGCTGGAGGAGAAGGTCTTCGAGCTCACCCAGTCGTTCGGCATCGGCGCGCAGTTCGGCGGGAAGTACTTCTGCCACGACGTCCGCGTCGTCCGGCTCCCCCGCCACGGCGCC
>JACRAA010000322.1 GCA_016213595.1 Actinomycetota bacterium
ACCGGATCATCGCGACCGGCTACAACGGCGCGGCGCCCGGCGAGGACGACTGCCTGATGGGGGCGTGCCCGCGCGGCCGGCTGTCGTACGACGACGTGCCCGGGCTCGGCGACTACGACCGACCGGGGACGGCTGGGTTCTGCATCGCGATCCACGCCGAGGTCAACGCGCTGCTCTTCGCGACGCGCGACACCAAGGGCGCGACGGCCTACATCACCGACCCGCCCTGCCCGGGCTGCCGCAAGGCGCTGGCCGCCGCCGGTGTGGTGCGTGCGGTCTGGCCCGACGGCGAGCACGACCGCGTGGGCCTCACCGCCTGGTAGTCAGTGCGGCCTGACCCACACCAGCTCGTCGGACTCCCACTTCTCCAGCGCCACCGGCACCAGCACGGTCATCGCGGCCGAGGCCGATCCGGCGGTCAGGTCGTCGACGTGCTCGGCGCCGTAGGCCTGGCCCACGGCGTTGTTGCGCTGGTCGACGTCCGAGTCGCGGTGGCTGGGCGTCCCGGCCTCCTGGGCCACGGCGATGGCCTGTGCGACCTCCACGCCGAACCGGGCGGTCAGCACGGCCTGCCACATGAAGTGGCGCATCGCGTTGGTGCGGCCCGGCACGCCGCGGCCGTGGGCAGCGGCCGCCTGCAGAGCGGCCTGCGAGACCTGCAGCACCTCGAGGGCGCTCGATGGACCCAGACCGGCCTTCAGCGCGGCTGCGTAGAGCCGCGGGACGACGGTCGCGGAGTGGATCGCAGACGCGACGGAAGTGCCGAGGAATCCCATGGACACAGGGTGACAGACTCGGCCCATGTCCTCGACGATCCGCTTCCCGCGACCGCTGCGGCCCGGTGACCGCATCGGCGTGACGTGTCCCTCCGCCGGGGTCGCCGGTGCGGCCTCGCGGCGGATCGACTACTGCGTCGACTGGCTGCGCCAGCGCGGGTACGACGTCGAGGTGGGGGAGTGCATGGACGGCACCGGCCTCATCTCGGCGCCGGCGGAACAGCGTGCTGCCGAGCTGACCCGGATGCTCGCCGACCCCGCCATCCACTGCGTCGTGCCGCCCTGGGGCGGCGAGACCGCGATCGACCTCGTCGACCTCCTCGACTACGAGGCGCTCACCGACGCCGACCCGACCTGGCTCGTGGGGTTCTCGGACATGTCCACCGTCCTGCTCCCGATCACGACGCGCCTGGGCTGGGCGACCCTCCACGGCGACAACCTCGCGGACACGCCCTACGTCGTCCCCGACGGGTTGCTGCACTGGCTCGACCTGACGAGCGGGACCGGGCCGTTCGTGCAGCGCGACTCCGGCCTCGTGACGGACTGGGTGCGGTTTGAGGACGACCCGCATTCCACGCAGTGGACCCACGTCGGCACCAGCCGGTGGGACGTCGAGGGTGGCGCCGGCCTCGACGTCTCGGGGCGGCTGATCGGCGGCTGCACCGAGACGATCGCGCACCTCGCCGGCACGCCGTACGGCGACGTCCGGGCGTGGGCGGACGCGCTGGACGGACCGACGATCGTCTACGTCGAGTCCTGTGAGGAGGACGCGGTGAACACCTGCCGCTACCTCCACGCGATGCGGCTGGCGGGGTGGTTCGACCGGGCAGCGGCTCTCCTGGTCGGCAGCACGCGAGCTCCCGACCACCCGGACCTGACTCAGCGCGGGGCGGTGCTCGACGCGGTCGGCCGGCTCGACCTGCCGATCGTGTGGGACCTCGAGATCGGCCACGTCCCGCCGCACCTGCCGCTGGTCAACGGGGCACTGGCCCGCGTCGTCGTCGACGGGGACATCCGGGAGATCACCCAGACGCTCGCCTGACCGGTGCTGCGGCAGGGGGTGGTCGCTGTCGGTGGCCCGTGGCATGGTCGCAGGATGAGCGATGCGACCTCTGGCCCGAAGGCACGTCTCACCCACGACCAGATCCTCGACGCCGGGATCGACGACTGGCGCAAGGTCCTCAACCGGTTGCGGGCCCGCTTCCGCACGGGCGACTTCGCGACCGGCGTCGCCCTGGTCGACAGGATTGGTGCAGCGGCGGACGAGGCCGACCACCACCCGGACGTCTCGCTGACCTATCCAGAGGTGATCGTGACCCTCAGCAGCCACGACGTCGGCGGGATCACCAGCCGCGACATCGACCTCGCGCGCCGGATCAGCGGATTCGCTGCCGAGCTCGGTGCCGCGGCGGACACCTCCGGGCTCACCGAGCTCGAGCCGGCCGTCGACACCACCGACGGCAGCCGGCTCGGCCCGTTCTACTCCGCCCTGCTGGGCGCGAAGATGCAGGACGGTGGGCCGGTCGACCCCAGTGGGCAGGTGCCGGGCCTGTGGTTCCAGGAGCCTCCGGGCCCCGACGACGAGCGGGGCGCGGAGCTGCCGGAGCCGGACATCGAGCAGCGCTGGCACTTCGACGTCTGGGTGCCGCACGACGAGGGCGAGCGTCGGCTGCAGGCCGTGCTCGACGCCGGTGGCACGCTGGTCAGCGACGCCGAGGCCCCGTCCTACTGGGTGGTCGCCGACGCCGACGGCAACCGGTCGTGCATCTGCACCCCGCTCGACCGCGGGTGAGCCTTCTGCCACATTCCGAGACTCTCGTTCCACATCGTGGGACGACTGGCACACTGGCTTGACGCCGGACCGGCCCGGCGACGACGGTTGTCCCATGCGCACCGACATTCTTGTACGCACGCGACGCGTGAGCTGAGGTCCCCGGACCGGCTGCACACGCGTCACCCCTCGTCGCCCACCGGGCCGAGGGGCTTTTTTATGGGCTGACACACGAACCAAGGAAGAAGAGCCATGAGCGAGCAGGTCACCGGAGCGCAGAGCCTCGTGACGTCCCTCGAGGCGGCCGGCGTCACCGACATCTTCGGCATCCCGGGCGGGGCCATCCTCCCGGCGTACGACCCGCTCATGGACTCCACCCGGATCCGGCACATCCTCGTGCGCCACGAGCAGGGTGCCGGGCACGCCGCCCAGGGGTACGCCGCTGCCACCGGCAAGGTGGGCGTCTGCATGGCCACCTCGGGCCCGGGCGCGACCAACCTCGTCACGCCGCTCGCCGACGCGCACATGGACTCGGTGCCGATGGTGGCCGTGACCGGTCAGGTCAGCGCGGCGATGATCGGGACCGACGCCTTCCAGGAGGCCGACATCCGCGGCATCACGATGCCGGTCACCAAGCACAACTTCCTCGTCACCGACCCCCGCGACATCCCGCACACGCTCGCCGAGGCCTTCCACATCGCCTCGACGGGCCGGCCCGGCCCGGTGCTGGTCGACGTCGCCAAGTCGGCACTCCAGGCGATGACGACGTTCGCCTGGCCCAGCGAGCTGCACCTGCCCGGCTACCGCCCCGTCACCACACCGCACGCGAAGCAGATCAAGGAGGCGGTGCGGCTGATCAAGGAGGCCCGCCGCCCGGTGCTCTACGTCGGTGGCGGTGTCATCCGGGCCCGCGCGTCGCGCGAGCTCGCCCGGCTCGCTGCGCTGACCGGCATCCCGGTCGTCACCACGCTGATGGCCCGCGGCGCGTTCCCCGACAGCAACCCGCAGCACCTCGGCATGCCGGGGATGCACGGCACCGTCGCCGCCGTCGCCGGCCTGCAGAAGAGCGACCTGATCATCAGCCTGGGTGCCCGCTTCGACGACCGCGTCACGGGCAACCTCGACTCCTTCGCCCCCCACGCCCTGATCATCCACGCCGACATCGACCCGGCCGAGATCGGCAAGAACCGCCACGCCGACGTGCCGATCGTGGGGGACTGCAAGGAAGTCATCACGCAGCTGGTCGCGCTGCTCGAGGCCGAGGGCGCTGACGGCGACTACGAGGCCTGG
>JACRAA010000320.1 GCA_016213595.1 Actinomycetota bacterium
CACACGGCCATTCCGCAGCTCTGGCAGTTCGAGGCAGATTGCAGAGCGGGGGTCGTCGGCGCGGCCAGCGACCTCAGCGTGCGTCGGACTTCCCTGCGCTGGCGTCACCGTCATCGGCGGGCATCGCAACCTCCGTCATCGACAGGCCGTCGTCCGCGGGAAACTGCGCAGGTTCGTCCTCGGTCGACGGTCCGTCAGCGACCTCGTTCAGAATGTTCGCCATCCCGGCGAGGATCTCTTCGTTTGAAGCCATCGTCCGTCCTCTCCACGTGTGGAGTCAGCCCTTTCCACGACACGAGCACGAGCGCGACGCGCCCAACCCGACTACGACCGGCCTCCCCTTCGCCGTGGGTCGAGGCTATGCCCGGCCCGAGTCATCTCATAGGGGTCACAGGTCGATGGGGACTCGCCTGGTCCCTAGACGAGAGCCACCACAAGCCCAACGCCCTTGGGCTCAGACACCCCAGCTGTAAACTCGGTCCCCCAACGATCACGTAGAAGGGGGTCCTACACCCGACCTCCGCAGCAGGTGCGTGGCCACCAGCTGGCGCGTGTAGGCGAGGTGAGGGCTGCGGCGATACGCGAGCCACAGCACGACCCCGACGACCGCGGCTGTCGTGACCGTACCGAGGAGAAGCCCGAGGATGCCGTCGAGGCGCACCCAGGAGTGGATGGCCACGGCGAGAGCGGTCGCGACGAGCGTGGTCAGGGCGTACCCGATGAGCGCCCCCAGATAACGGCTCATGCCGCGGCCGAGGACCCGGCGCATGACGACGAACGGCTCCCACCACAGGTTCGTGGCGAGGGTGCTGAAGGTGACGCTGAGCAGGGCGCCGGCGATGCCGAGGTGGAAGACCGTCAGGAGCACGACGGACAGCGCCACGCTGATGACGGCCTCGGCCAGGGACTTGTAGCGGACGGCCCAGAACAGGCCGCACGCGTTGATGAACGTGATGGCCGTCTGGCGGATCCCGTACAGGAAGAAGTTGACGACGATGAGCATGGTGACCGGCCACGACAGGACGTACTGCGACCCCACCCACAGCGTGATGAACGGGTTCAGCAGCACGGCGAGGAACGCCGTCGACGCGGCGACGAGCAGGAAGTTCACGAAGAGGAGCCGGTCGAACGCCACCGACGAGGCCTCCCGCGGCCCCGTGGCGGTGAGGTTCCCCACACCGGGCGCCACGGCGACGATGCCCTGGCCGACGACGACGTTCACGATGCCCGTGATCAAGAGGTAGTTGGAGTACAGGCCCACGGACACGACACCGACGAAGGCCGAGATGAACAGGGACGTGCTGGCTGCGACGGCCGCGGACCCCAGCTTGCTGTAGACCATGCCGGTGACGTTCTTGACGAGGTCATGCCGTACAGCCGGCTCCAGACGCGTGCCCTTCTGGAACAGCACCCCGGGGAACAGGCGCTGCGTCTGCCGGGTGATGGTCACGTTGGAGGCGACCTGGCACACGGCCTGGATGACCAGGTAGAGCAGGAAGCTGTGCGTCCAGACGAGGGCGCCGACCTGCAGCAGGGCCTGGACGAGCGCGAAGCCGGTCCGGTTGAGTACATCCAGGTGGCCGTTCTGGCTGGCGATGAGCAGCGAGCGGCTGTACGAGATGAAGTAGCTCAGGACCGAGTTGCTGAGGTAGACGAGGTAGAGGACGACCAGGTTCGGGATGTCCGGCTGGCCCTTCATGAGGACGCCCAGGAACGGCACGATGGCCGCCCCCACAAGGGCGACGGTGAGGCCGATGAGGCGGTACGCCTTGGCGTACGCACCCATGAGGGCCGCCAGCTGTGCCCCGTCGTCCCTCGCGAGCGGTCCGTACAGCGCGTAGGTCATCGCCGTGCCGACGCCGAGCTCCGCGAACGACAGGATCGCCAGCACGTTGGTGAACAGGCTGTTGACGCCGAGGTACGTGGCGCCGAGCGTGTAGATGAAGACCGTGCGCGTGACGAACGCGAAGACGGTCGACAGGATCTGTCCCGCGGCGGCGCTGCCGGCGTTCCGGACGGCCTTGCCGGTACGAGTCGTCGCGGTGGTCATCAGGAAGGCCCCCGCCGGCCGGTCAGCACGGCGTCGAACTGCCGCATCGCAACCTGGTTGTCCCCGGGCTGGGCGGCGATCGTGGCGCGCAGGCGCTCGAGGGTTTCGGGGTGTGCCATCACGTCCGTCAGGGTGGCGACCAGGGACTCGACGGTGAAGTCGGTGAGCAGCCCGTTCTCACCAGGGGTGATGATCTCGGTGGCAGCCGCGAAGCTGGTGCTCACGACGGGCACACCGAGGGTCAGCGCCTCGGCGAGCACCATCCCGTACGCCTCGTAGTCGGAGGTGAGGACGAAAAGGTCCGCGCCGGCGACGTACGGGAACGGGTTGCTCTCGTGCCCCTCGAACGTCAGGACGTCCGCCACGCCGCGCTCTCGGGCCCTGCGCCTGAGCATCGCCTCGTCGGGTCCGTCACCCACGACGTGCCAGCTGAACCCGCGGACCCCTGCGGCTTTCAGCGCCGCGCACGCCTCGATGACCCGGTCCAGGCGCTTCTGGCGGTTGTCGAGGCGAGCGGCGGTGACGATCCGGAAAGCATCGGAAGTCCCGTACGGGTCACCCGCCCCCCCGAGTCGCAGGATCCTCTCCCGGTTCATCGTGTTGTAGACGACCGACGACTTCGCGGCGAACACCGGCACGCTGTCGTCGAAGACCGCTTTGCAGGCCTGGCTTACGTTCACGACCTCGTCGAAGTCCGCGTACGTGCGGAGGCTGCGGCTCGCGTCGAGCCCGTGGCGGGTGGCGTCGTTGTGGATCCACGCCACCTTCCGGTCGGCGCTGACGCACTGTCGCACGATGTCGTTGGCGCCACCCACGAAGCGGTCCCCGTCGTAGATGTCGTTCGCGTAGGCGATGGCGACGTCGAAGTGCCCTGCGACGCGGAACGAGCGCAGGGAGGCGTCGAGGACGCGCCGGTAGCCGGCCAGGCGCCGGAGGATCTTCGCGCCAGCCAGAAGCGCCAGCTCAGGTCTGGGGTAGCGAC
>JACRAA010000321.1 GCA_016213595.1 Actinomycetota bacterium
AAGTACTGCACCCCCGACGAGTCGACGAAGAGGTTGGGGTAGGTCCTCAGCTTGTCTATGATCGCGACCTGGCTGCCCCAGTCGCCGGCGAACGAGCCCAGGTGGGGGACGACCAGGGCGACCCGGGGGTACGACCGCAGCACGAGCTCGACCGTGCTGATGTCGCCGCGCGGGTCGTACAGGACCGGGAGCCGGAACCGCTCGGCGACCTCGAGGACCTCTCGGGTGATGCGTCCGTTGACCCAGTGGACCTTGATACCGCGGCAGCCCCACTCCGACACCGCGGCTTCGACGACCGTCCGGACGCGCCCCCGGTCGTAGGAGGGGTTCACGAAGACGTACGGGATGTAGCGTCTGGGGTTCCTCCTCGCGATCGCCGCGACCTGGGCGTTCCCCGTCCGGTAGTCGTCAGTCGTGAGCGTCGCGAAGATCACTGTCCGGTCGATGCCGGCGGCCACAGCACGTCGCTGGTACCTGCCGATGTCGGCCTCGGTGTTGGACGGGTGGGAGAGACCGTCACCGGTGCCGGCATGGCAGTGCGCGTCGATGATCACGGTCGGGCTACCCGCTGAGCTCGCGGAACTCGCTCGCCTCGCCGAGGCCCTGAAGCTCCCCGAGCTCGAAGCCGGACTCGCCCAGCTCGGCCCACTCGCCCGTCAGCTCACGGCCGTCCGACTCCCCGAACCCTTCGAGCTCGCCGAGCTCGCTCCACTCGCCGGAGAGCTCGCCCGCTTCGCCCTCCCACTCGGACTGCTCGCTCGCCTCGCCTTCCCACTCGCCGAGCTCGCCCCACTCGCCGGCTTCCCCGACGCCGGAGCTCTCCCCGGCTTCACCGAGCTCCCACTCGCCTTCAGACTCGCCGTACTCGCCAGCCTCTCCTTCTCCCTCCCACTCGGCGAGCTCCCCGTACTCGTTGAGCTCCCCGTACTCGCCATACTCGTTGAGCTCCCCGTACTCGTTGAGCTCCCCGTACTCGTTGAGCTCGCCGTACTCGTTCAGCTCGCCGTACTCGTTGAGCTCGCCGTACCCGCCGTACCGGCCGGTCTCTGCGAGCTCGCTCTCTCCGGTCTGGCGGCTGCCGATGCGGGTCGCGGGCCAGCGCACACTGGGGGCGGGCACCAACCGGAGCCGACCCGCGATGAGGAGAGGTGCCTGGAAGCGGCGCGCACGCACCTGGACCAGGCGCCGCGAGAGCCGTACCCGCTGGGACCGGGGTCGCAGCCGGATGGCCGCCTTGCCGGCGCCGGCCGGCGGGATCACGAGCACAGCGACACCGTCGAGGAGCCTGAGGGGGTCGCCGTCCACTGCGACGGCCATGGTCGGACGGCAGCCGCGTGAGGGGACCGCTGCCCGCGACGCGATGCCGAGGATCCGGCGAGCCGTCGCTGCGAGGCCGCCGAGCGGACCGCCGAGCAGCGAACCGGGCTGGCCCCCCGTCGGACTGATGACGACGCCTTGAAGCACGTACGAGGCAGCAGCCCGCGAGCGGTGGTCGTGCATGCGGAGCCGTACGGTCACAGTCCTCAGCCCGCCCCTGCGTAGCCAGGCGAACCCCCGGCTGGGCGTGACGGACTCGACCTCGACGCAGAGCGCCGCTGTACGGCGACGCGGTCGCCTCAGCGCTCGGTATCCGGGGCGCGAACGCTGCCAGCCTCCGTAGGGAGCGGGGCCCCGGGGTACGGGCGCCGAACCGCCCGCGGACGTCCCGGGGGAGTGCTGCGGCGACGGCGACGAGGCGCCGGCGGGACGGGGTGCGATGACCTGGATCCGTACCTGTCGAAGGTCGGCGCCCTCGGTGTTGTCGCCGGTGACGGTCTGGCTCACGGACTCGCCGAGTGGCGTCCACCTGACGTGCACCTGGGTCTCGATCCGGGCCTGCTTCGCCAGGCATCGAATGAGGTTGGCGGTGTTCACGGCGCGGTGCCGGGACAGGGCGAGGTTGTGGCTCATCGTGCCGCTGCTGGAGGTGCGGCCCTGGACCGTGACCGTGATCGGCGCCACGATGCGTCCGTTCGACAGGCCCGTCGCGACCGCGCTCACCAGGTCTCCCAGGATGCCCCGATGAGCCGGCCTCAGGCGGTAGTCGTCGACGTCGAAGTCGCCCAGCTCTATGGCGCGGACAGCCGCGTTCTCGGCCACCTTCTCGTGGCTGACGGTTCCCTCGGCTGTCTGGTGACGTCCTGGCTTGCCCTGGGTCCAGGGTTCGTTGCGGTACGTGACATCAGGGCACGCTGCGGCGTCGACCGCCAGGCGAGAGGAGGAGGCGGGAGCGCTGCCGGGCGACGACGGCTGCATGACCGAAGGTCCGCTACCGGGGGCCATGGCGGTGGATGCTCGGCCGACACGCAGACCCGGACCTCGTCCTGGATGCCGCCCGGTCCTGTCCCAGCCCCGTTCCTGCTCTCCCGACCACGGCTGCTCACCCAGCTCGGACTCCCACTCGTCGAGGCGCTGCTCGGCCTCCTGCCGGGAGGTCGCCTCCTCACCCTCCCACTCACCGGACTCCAGGAGCTCGCCTGTCGAGGAGCTCAGCGCGAAGGGGCTCTCGCCCAGGATCTCGTCCATCGACGTCTCCCATCGTCAGTTGCGGCCGGGGATCACGGACGTACGTCCGTTGACGGGCACCGGCGACGAGCCGTTGCTCCTGGGCTGGGCCGGCCCCGGGCGGACACGAGCGGGCACCCCGTTCGTGGCCGGGATACCGGTCGTGGTCCTACGGGCCTTGAGGTTCCTGCCGGTCGCCATCCCCCAGTGGTTGATGACGGTGAGGGCGTCGTCCTTGATGGCGCCCGTCGGGGCGTACAGGGTGGCCGCGCCCGCCTCGGTGCTGAACTTCTCCAGCTCGACGAACCTCAGCAGTGAGCTGGCCGGCTCTGCCATGAGGATGAGGTTGCGAGCCCGCGGGTGGGCGGTGATGCCTACGCGCGCACCGAGCTTCTGCAGCCGCTCGCTCGGGTCGGCGGCGGTCGCCTTGAGGTCGGCGATGACGTCGTTGTCGCTCTCGAGCGTGACGTGGAACCAGCTGAGCACGGCCGTGAAGAAGAACTCCTCGCGCGCCAGGTTCCCGCGCAGCCGACGCACCCTCAGTCCTTTCGCGAGGATGTCGGCCCGGTTCGCCACGGCCTCCGGGTCCGACGCGTTCTCGCCGCTGGTGTTGACCCGGTTGATGTAGTTCTGCCAGACCTCGCCGAGCAGGGACTCGAACTGCGGCACGAAGTCGACGTTGGCCGCCGTGACGCGCGGGTACGGGTAGGGCCGCCCGCTGGACCCGCCGTGGTCGAGGTCCATGCCGAGAAGGCGCCAGTAGGCGTTCCGCCTGGTCGCCTCCAGATCCGGACGAACGTCGCTCGCCAACGAGCCGATGCCGAAAGGAGGCGGGTTGGTGAACAGCAGCTCCTCCGCCGTGCGCAGCCACTGCCGCGTCACGGGGCTGGGCACGTCCAGCTGCTCTCCGACCGCGTACAGCTCGACTACCCGCTTGAAGATGCGCATCATGCCGGTGTTCTCCAGAAGGTACGCATAGATGAGGTGCTCCCAGGGCCGCCGGCCCGTCGGCAGGCCCGTGATGAACGGGTCGTCGAGCAGGTTGGGGGCGCGCGACAGGAGCGCGACGATGTTCTCGTCCTCACCGAGGAAGACGTTCTCGGTGTCCGCGCCGATCTGGACGAGCCCCATCTGCGTCCAGGCTGTCTCCAGGTAACGGTGCAGCTGGACAGGGTGGAGGGCGAACAGCTTGGCCGGCCCGCCCAGCTGGGCGGCTAGGTTGCGAAACACGGCAGGCTCCTTTACTCGCTGGTCTGGTCGTCGTCGACGAACAGGGGTGTCCACGTTCCGAACCCCGTGATGGAGCCGGCGTCGAACGAGATCGCGCGGAGGGGGATGCCCTCGATCTCCTCGTCGAACGGGATCGCGTGGCTCGCACTGCCGATGGTGTGCGGGAAGACACGCTCGCGGGGGTAGCCCTCCGCGTCCTGCCAGCGGACGACGATGCCGATGGACGCAGACAGCTGGCTTCCCCACACGATGAGGTCCTCCTCGATGCGCTCGAGGTAGAGCGTCTGGTCGACGAGGGGGCCGTCCGGCCTCACCCGCCTCCCCAGACCGGTCCGCAGCAGGGCGTAGTCGCCCTGCACGAACACGGCGTCGTCGGTCTCCAGCCGGGCCCACACGTCGTGGGCCGACTCGTGCCGGTTCGACCGGTCACCGACCCAGTCCTCCATGAGCTGCCGGCCCCGGGTCACCGACTCCGCATTGGCCGCCCGCAGCGACTCACGGAGCTCGGTGATCACCTCGGTGGCGAGCTTGCGGAGCTCCTCGTCACGGCCGTCGTCGCTTGTCATCGCGGTCCTCCTCTTGGTGGTCATGCGGCTAGGGAAACTGTCGTCCTGGCGCCGAGCACCTGGGCGAAGCGCGTCAGGTCCTCGGTGTGCTGGATGGTCTTGCGTGGATCGGTGGCGATCCGGAGGCCCGTGAGGGCGACGATGCGCAGCTGCTCCTTCTCCGCGAGGTGGGCGGAGGTGAACAGGGCGGGTCCGCTCAGTGCCGCGAGCTGCTCCAAGGCGGCCGGGGACACGCGTTGCGGGTCGACGAGCTGGGTGAGGGCCCGGGCGCCGAACGCGGTGCATGGCCGCGCGAGCAGCGCATCGACGAGCTCCGGGAGCCGTGCCGCCGAGCGCTCCAGCAAGGGCGCGACGCCCGGGGCTGCCTGGGACAGGGGATGGGTCGCGGTCCACGCCGCTGCGAGGTCGTCCCACGGTCCGGCCCCGTAGTACCGACGGCACATCTCGACCCCGAGCAGGACGCGGATGTACGAGACCGGGTGGGGGTCGCCGGGGGACAGCTGCAGGACCGACTCGATCTCGTTGGCGACGACGTCATGCAGGGCTGCCACGGCCGCGTAGCCGCAGTGGGCGAAGGCGTACGCGTCGGCCGTGATCTCCGAGGTCCAGGAGCGCCACAGCAGCGAGAGCTGGGGGTCGTCGACGAGGACCTTGCCCATGTGCGCGGCCGCCTCGCGGTTCCACCCCAGCAAGTGGGCGACCTGATGACCGGTCTCGTGCACGAGGGCCGTCGGACGGTACAGGTTGTGACGGGTGACCTTGATGGCGGCGGCCGGGCTGCGGCGCCCGTCCCAGAGTCGCACTCCAGCCCTCAGGATCGCCGCGCCGAGCCCCTTGTCGACATAGGTGAGCGCGGGCGGGACCTGACGACCCATGGGATCCAGGGCGCTGCGCATGCTCGTCACCGCGATCCGGTCGAGCGCGCGCATGTGCGTGCCGAGCGTGGGGTTCGTCCGGGTGTTCACCGCATCCGCGTAGAAGCTGACCACGGTCTCGACCTGGCCGTACTGGCGGCGGACCCGCTGGAGCCGACGAGCCACGACGACGAGCTCAGGGCCGAGCTTGGCGTTGTCCAGCTGCGTCCGCAGCCCGGTGATCTCCGTCCGGAGGGTACGGGTGGACAGCTCCAGCGACGCGCGTACGGCGCGGTTGAGGTACTGCTCCAGGTTGGCCCACGCCCCCTCGGAGGCGAAGGACCCCGGGTCCGCGAGGGCGACTGCAGCGGCCTCCCAGTGGGAGACCTGTCGCTCCAGCTGGATGCGGAGGGCAGCAGCAAGCTCCATGGCCGTCAGTACCTCCGCAGCCCGGGGACCGTCATGACGCCCGCACGGTGGGACAGGATCGCGCTGAGGATCCGGGCGATCGCGACGAACCCCGTCAACGGACCGGCGAACACGGTCGACAGGCCCGGGATCGGGAAGGTGATGAGGACGGAGACGCCGTTGGCCGGGTTGTCGGCCGCCCGGACGAACTCGTCGGCCTTGGCCTTCGCGTAGTCCATCGCCAGCCGGATCGCTGCGTCGACGAGGCGGTCCACGATCTTCTCGATGATCTTGCTCGCCACTCCGGCTGCCGCGGCGGCAGGTGCCTCGGCGCTCACCTCGCGCAGCACTTTCACCCGTGTCCGAGGACTGATCCTGAGGCTGTTGACGGCGGCTCCGACGGCCGCGCGGAGGGCGATGACGAACGCCGTGGTGTTGTGCTGGCGTGCTCGAGAGGCGATGGCCTGGGCGTCCGCCTCGGAGAGGTAGATGCTGAGCCGGATGAGGTCACGCCCGGCTCGTGCGTCGATCGTGACGAAGGCCTGGCTGGGGGTCGACACCGCCACGCCGCCGCCCCCCGCGTACGGGAGCTGCAGGTAGAAGAAGCGCTGGCCTGCGGCGACCAGCGAGCGGTCCCGGGTGAACCTGGGGTCGACGTCGGCGCCCAGTCCGGGCTCGCCGAGCAGGATGCCGGCAGCGGCGATCGAGAGCGGGTGGAGGTGACGCCAGCCGTTCGGGTACAGCCCGGGCACCCCCTTCTCGAGCTGGGCGATCCTCGACAGGTACGTCCCCGGCAGCGTCTCGTAGAGGTGGACGCGGACCTTGACGGGTGTCCGTACGCCCTGGGCGCGGAGGACGTCGGCGAGCCGTACTCCGCCGAACGTCGTGATCGCGGCGGCCATCTGGGGGGTCAGGGTGACCTCGAAGATCCGGCAGTACTTGCGGTACCAGTAGACGCGGGGCCGTAGGACCCAGGTGGCCTGAGCGGTCCCGGACGTCTCGCGGGCGTCGAGGTCGCCGCGCACCAAGGAGGCCGGCACGGTATGCGCGACGGCCTCGTTGAACGCCGCCACGGTCTCGGAGTGGAGCCGGGACGTGTCGACGAAGACCTCGTTGCCCTGCTCCGCGAGACGTCGGACGGTGTCCTCGACGATGGACGCCACGGCCGACGGTGCCGCGAGCTCGCGGTCCTCGGCGTTCGTCTCGAGCGTGAAGATCCGCAGGCCGACGTCGACGAGCGCCTGGGACAGGGGGGTGGCGAACTGCGGCCCCACCAGGGGCCGGATGAGCTTCGCCAGCAGGTCCGCCAGGAAGTTGACGACCCGCCGCCGACCGATGATCCGCACTCCGATCCGGAGGGCCGGGAGGATCGCGGGCAGGAAGCGTTCGATGACCGGCCCCGGGCTCTCGCCGTCGCGCAGCTCGGAGAGCTCGCGGACGAGGACGACACGGGCGTTGTCCAGCTCGGCGGCGCCCGGCGCTGCCTCGTACTCGGCGGTCGTGGCGTTCAGCTCGGCCTCGAGCTGGGCGAGCTCGGCCTCGTTCTCAGCCGCCAGGTACCGGCTCACTGCTGAGACGAACTCCTGCTCGAGCTCCGTCGTCTCCCCGACGGCGGGAATGCCGCCGTGCCACGCCAGCTCGCCTTCGAGCTCCTGCGCGAGGGCCTGTTCGCTGCCCCAGCCGCCGTGCTCGCCGACGAGCTCGCCGAGCTCGGCCTCGCTCTCGCTGCCGAACTCCGCCTCGTTGCCGAAGATGCGGATGCGGAGCTGGTTGGCGATGGGCTGCAGCGGGGCGGGGAGCCGGCCGATCGCCCAGGTGAGCACGCGTCGCAGCAGCGGACGGACGATCTTGCCCAGGTTCTTGAAGATGAACGAGAAGGGCAGGGACGCGATCTTGCCGACGAGGGAGATCCCCTTCTTGGCGAGGTTGACAGCCCCGCGCGCGACCCGGCCGACCAGGCGGCCCAGCGACTTGAAGAACTGCTCCTGGGCGGGCGAAGCGCCGACCGGGATCGGCGGCGACTCGGTGAACTCGAGGAACGAGGCCAGCTCCTTCTCGCCGATCGTCGACGCGGAGTGCTCGCCGACCTGCTCGGCCATGGTCTCCAGGAACCTGTCGACCTCGGCCGCCAGCTCGTCGGCATGCCGGGTGACGAGGAGGCCCGCCTCGTGGAGAGCGGGCGTGCTGACACCCATGCCACCGTTCGAGGACACCTCTGCATGGACCCCCGACCACTCCTGCGCGAGCTCCCCGAGGGCCTCCGACAGCTCCGTGCCCATCATCTCGTTCACGAACTCCGCGGCGAGGACCTCGCGGTCCTCGGCCGCCTGCACGTGGGCGAACGGGGAGATCGCATTGAGCTCGCCCGCCTCGGGCTGGGAGGCCTCCCAGGACTCGGTCGATGCCTCAGGCGTCTCCGGCAGCTGCTCCCAGGTGGACTCCGAGTAGCCGGCGGTGGCGAAGGGGCTGGAGGCCTCCGTCGTCACCTCCGGGGCCGACTCCCCGAGCTCAGCCTCGTTGTACTCGGACTCGCCGTACTCGTACTCGGCAAACGTCGACTCGGCCGTTGTCCAGGTCATTTTCCGTTCCTCCGATCGCGCCCAGGGGCCGTGAGGCTCCGTCGTGAATGTACGAGTGGGGTGACCTACCGGGCATCGGTCGAACTACCGAACTTGTCTGCGTCAAACGACTCAGGCGCGTGTGCTCGCAGGCGTAAAGTCCGAGCCGAGGCCCGCTCGGGCCCGAGGAGATGGTGAACCAGAATGAAGATCGAAGAAGCGGCTGCCGACTTCCTGTCATGCCGCCGGATCGCGGTGACCGGTGTCTCCCACGCCCCCAAGGGCCACGGCAGCAACGCGGTCTACCAGCGCCTCCGGGACCGCGGGTACGAGGTGTTCGCCGTCAACCCGAACGCGGAGTCCGTCGAGGGCGACAAGACCTACCGGGATCTCCGGTCCATCCCCGGCGGCGTCGAGGCGGTCGTCATCGGCACCCGCCCGGACCGTGCCATGGACACGGTGAAGGAGGCGTCGGAGCTGGGCATCACCCGCGTCTGGATGCACCGCTCCATGGACGCCGGGAGCGTCTCGCCCGAGGCTGCCGCGTACGGCCGTGAGCACGGCGCCACCGTGATCGCGGGCGGCTGCCCCCTGATGTTCGGACCCGCCTCGGACGGCGGCCACAAGGCGATGTGCTGGGTGCTCAAGCTGACGGGCAGCGTCCCCAGGACGGTGTAGCGACAGGGCCACGGGCTGCGCACAGCGGATGCGCGTCCAGCAGCGCACTGGCCGCGGCGAGAGCACGAGCGCACAATGACTCATGTTCATCGAGACGACGGGCGAGAGCGACGCCCAGGGTGCCCTCGCAGAGTGGTACGCGTCACAGCGCAGGAACTGGGGGTTCCTGCCCGACTTCGCCGGTTGCTTCTCCTCCCGGCCCGAGGTCGCCAAGGCCTGGGCCGGCCTCAATGCCACCATCCGGGACGGCATGGAACGGCGCCGGTACGAGCTGGTGACGATGTCGGCGGCCCGGGAGCTGCGCTCAACCTACTGCACGGTCGCGCACGCGTCGTTCCTCCGGGATGCCTGCGGCGACGAAGCGACCGTACGGGCGCTCGCGGCCGACCCTGACGGCAGCTCCCTTTCGGCACAGGACGCGGTGACCTACCTGTTCGCGCGGAAGGTGGCCCGGGAGGCCTCCTCCGTGGACCAGTCCGACATCGATGCCCTGCATGCTGCGGGGCTGTCCGACGCTGACGTTGCCGATGTCGTGTTCGCCGTCGCTGCGCGGGCGTTCTTCGCCACCGTGCTGGACGCGCTCGGCGCTCAGCTCGACCGGGAGACCGCCGACACGTTCGAGCCCGAAGTGCTGGACGGGATGCTCGTGGGCAGGCCGGTCGGCGCGCCCTGACGCAGACGACCGCCGCGCCTTTCCCTGTCCCGACTGGAGTGTCACCGGGCATCGCCCTGAGTACAGTCATCCCTCACGAGGGCGTGGACAGGAGAGACCGTGCTCGAGGTCCTGAGGTCGTTGGTCAACGTGGTGCAGAAGCGACCCCGGGACCAGCGGCGGCTCATGCAGATCCGTACCGCCGTGTACCGGACGGTGGCACAGCTCCACGCCGAGATCGTCACCTCGCCCGAGCCCATCCTCTTCGCCGACCTCGAGCCGTCGGCCTTCCGGACGATCAGGCCCGGAACGGCGTGGGGTCGGAAGTACGACTGTGCCTGGCTCCACGTCACCGGTCGGATCCCTGACGGCGTCCCCGACCCGGTGGTCCTGCTCGGGATCCGCGGCGAAGGTCTTGTCCACTCGGCACAGGGGGAGGTTGTGGACTCCGTCAGCACCGTCTGGATCCAGGGCGACCTGCCACACTCGGGCGGGGTGTTCCGTCCGGTGACCCACCTCGACCTGTCAGCGGGGAACGTCGACTTCTACGCCGACGTCGCCTACAACGGCTGGCTGCTCTTCGACCAGGGCAAGGCCGTCTACCACGGCGCCCTCGTGGCGGCCCGGGACGACGAGGCGTACGGCCTCTACTACGACTACCTCACACTCGTCGTCCTCTCGGCCTCCACGGACGACCGCGCACTCGCCGCGGACCTCGACCGCACACTGGCCCTCGCGTACAGCCGGTTCACGGCCCACGACATCCGCGCGGCCCGCGCCATCCTCGCCGACGTGCTGGGGAGGAGGTCGGAGAGCGACTTCACGTACAGCGCCATCGGACACGGCCACCTGGACATGGCGTGGCTGTGGCCACTGCGGGAGACGCGCCGCAAGGCAGCGAGGACGTACGTGAGGG
>JACRAA010000327.1 GCA_016213595.1 Actinomycetota bacterium
CAGGTTGAGCAGACGAGCGGCGAACACTTCTCCCCCCCGGATGACGCCAGGGAGCGGGTGGACCGGGTCAACGCCAGGGCGGGGCGGAACCTTCCGGCCGCCATCGGTGTGGGTCTGCTGCTCATCGCCTGGCTGGTCCTGTCTCTGCTGTACTTCGTGCCCGGCTTCGTCGTCCTCGTCGTGGTCTGCATCGTCTTCTCGTCGATCGAGCTCCACCGGGCCCTCGAGACGGCCGGAAGGGGCCGGTCCACGATCGTCCCGGTCGCCGTCGGTGGTGCGCTGACGGCCGTCGGCGGCTACCTCGCGGCGGGCCGGACCGCCGAGGACGCGCTGTTCCTCGTCATGGCGCCCATGGGGCTCACCTCTGTCGTGGCGCTGGGCTGGCGGCTGCGCAAGGGCCCGGTCGACTACGTGAAGGACGTCTCGGCGAGCCTGCTCTCGATCGCGTACGTCACGCTCCTGGGCGCGTTCCTCCCGCTCGCTGTGGGGGAGTCGCACGGCGACCTCCGCATCGCCGCGATGATCCTCTGCGTCGTCGCGAGCGACGTGGGCGGGTACGTCGCCGGCGTGACGATCGGCCGGCACAAGCTCGCACCGGTGATCTCCCCGAAGAAGACGTGGGAAGGGGTAGCCGGCTCGCTCCTGCTGGCGCTCGTCATCGGCTGGCTGACCGTCGACGTCCTGCTCGGCGGGTCACTGTGGGCCGGTCTCCTGTTCGGCTTCGCGATGGTCGTCGTCGGTACGTTCGGCGACCTCGTCGAGTCGATGGTCAAGCGCGACCTGGGTATCAAGGACATGAGCAGCTTCCTGCCGGGTCACGGAGGCTTCCTCGACCGTATCGACTCGATCCTCTACGCCGCCCCGGTGGGCTGGATCCTTCTCCATGTGCTGGTGCCCAAGGCCTGATAGCCCTGACCGGTCCCCCTTGCAGCTGACCTTCGCCGCGCCGCGGCGAGGGAAGCCGCCGCGCCACTTCGCGGACCTGGCCCCTGACGAGCGAGCTGCGACGGTCGCCGACCTCGGCCTTCCGTCGTTCCGAGCCAAGCAGCTCTCACAGCACTACTACACCGGCCTCAGCGTCGACCCGCTCGCCTGGACCGACCTCCCCGCGGCGCTTCGGGAGCAGGTCCGGGACACGTTGTTCCCGCCGCTGCTCACGTACGTCCGCGACGTCTCCTGCGACGGCGGCGCCACGGTGAAGACACTGTGGAAGCTCCACGACGGGACGCTCGTCGAGTCGGTGCTCATGCGGTACGGGCTGCGCCGCGACGGCACTCCCGGCTCCCACGGCGTCCGGTCGACCCTGTGCGTGTCCTCCCAGGCCGGCTGCGGCATGGCCTGCCCGTTCTGCGCGACCGGGCAAGGCGGGCTGCAGCGGAACCTCAGCACCGCCGAGATCGTCGACCAGGTCCGGGCGGCTGCCGCGACCCTCGCCGCCGGCGACCTCCCCGGCGGGCCGGGTCGGCTCAACAACGTCGTCTTCATGGGCATGGGCGAGCCCCTGGCCAACTTCAACGCGGTGATGCGGGCGGTACGCGCGATCACCTCTCCCGAACCGGACGGTCTGGGCATCTCGGCGCGGGGCGTCACGGTGTCGACGGTCGGTCTCGTGCCGCGCATCGAGCAGCTCGCGGAGTCCGGCATCCCGGTGACGCTCGCGGTGTCGCTGCACGCTCCGGACGACGAGCTCCGCGACACCCTCGTACCGATCAACACCCGTCACAAGGTCGACGAGGTGGTCGACGCGGCCTGGCGCTACGCGGACCGGACGAAGCGGCGCGTCTCCATCGAGTACGCCCTCATCAAGGACGTCAACGACCAGGCGTGGCGCGCCGACCGCCTGGCGAAGGTGCTGCAGGCGCGCGGCGACTGGGGCTGGGTGCACGTCAACCTGATCCCGCTCAACCCCACGCCGGGCTCCCAGTGGACGGCGTCCCGCCCCGAGGACGAGGCCGAGTTCGTACGGCGCCTCGAGCACGACGGTGTCCCCGTGACCGTACGGGACACGCGTGGCCGCGAGATCGACGGCGCCTGCGGCCAGCTGGCGGCCACGGAGCGTGACGGCGCGACGCCTGCCGCCTGAGACGAGGATTCCATCGAAATGTCGGTTATGGCGGCCCTGCGCGGTCCCTGCGGAGGGCATTCCATCCAAGTGCACGTTGTGAGCCCCTGAATGCCGTCGAATGGCATGCACTTCGATCGAATGAGCTCGGGAGGGTGGCAGAGCTCCACGGAAATGACCAGCATTTCGATGGAATGACCTTCCCAGGGGAGGTGGGCGACGCCGTGCCGAGCCATTCGTCCGCCGTCACCACGAGCTGCCTGGCGGCGCCGGGCGCCCGTCTAGTCTGACGCCTGGAGTGAGGGGGTCGCGTGCGCAAGGGCACCAGCGAGGACGTTCGGCGAGAGAACCTCACGGCCGTACTGCGCGCCCTGATGGTTGGCGGGCAGATGTCGCGAGCGGACCTCGGGCGGCTGACGGGACGCAACCGCTCCACCATCGCCAGCCTCGTGTCCGACCTGGCCAGTCTCGGTCTGGTCGACGAGCAGGACCCCGTCACGGACGGGACGGTCGGACGGCCCAGCCACGGCGTCGCGCTCAGCTCCTCGGTGGCGGCCTTCGCCGTCCATCCCGAGGTGGACGCGCTCACCGTCGCGATCGTCGGGCTCGATGCCACGGTGCGCCGGAAGGTGCGCCATGACTTCGACCGGATCCCGTCCATGGACGATGTGGTGGCCCTCGCCACGACCGTCATGGCGGCCAGGGCCGCCGAGGACTCGGGGTCCCGCATCACCGGGATCGGGGTGGCTGTTCCCGGCCTGGTACGTACGGCCGACGGCCTCGTCCGTAACGCTCCCCACCTGCAGTGGCGCGACGCGTCGCTCGGCGAGGCGCTCGCGGCCGCGACGGCGTTGCCCGTCCACGTGGCGAACGACGCCCAGCTGGGCGCGCTCGCGGAGCGCGACTACGGCGCGGGGCGCGGCGTCTCGCACTTCGTCTACCTCAACGGGGGCGCCAGTGGCATCGGAGGCGCGATCGTCGCCGGGGGAGAGCTCCTGGGCGGCGCCCACGGGTACGCGGGCGAGCTCGGCCATACCTCGGTCAGCGGGTCGACGACGAGGGACACCGTCGGGATCGCGGGCTCCTTGGAGGCCGAGGTGACCCGGGAGGAGCTCCTGGAGCTGCTGGGCTCGGGCGACATGGATCCCGAGTCGTTCTAGAAGGCCCTGCTCGCGAACCGTACCGACGTGGTGGGCTCCGTCGTGGCCCGGCAGCAGCGGCATCTCGCCACAGCCCTGGCCACTGTCGTGAACCTGCTCAACCCGGAACGCGTGGTGCTCGGCGGCTTCCTGAGCTCGCTGCTCGCGTACGACCCGCAAGGGCTCCGGACGGCCCTCGAGCCGCGCGCCCTCGCCCCGGCGCTGGAGGGCGTCGACATCGTGAGCGCCCAGCTCGGCGCCAACCTGCTCCTCATCGGCGCCGCGCATCGCGCCCTCGAGCCGCTCGTGGACGACCCCGCCAACGCCGGGGTGCGTCCCACCTGAGGCGTGAGCGGCTCAGCGCAGCGTGTCCAGGACCTTCTCGATCCGCCGCTGGCGCGTAGCAGGGGCCTTGGCCTCGCTCACGGCCCGTACGTGCTCCTTGCGGTGCGAAGGCGCCAATGCCGCGAACCTCTCGGCCAGTCCCGCCGCTGCCAGGGCCTCGGCCAGGTCGTCCGGTACGGGGGTGTCGCGCGGGGTCGTGTCGAGCGTGAGCGTGACCTCGTGAGTCTCGCCGCCTGCCACTCCCGCTGCCTGGCGATGCTCGGAGGCGACGGGAACGAGGTACCGACCGCCCATGACGGCGACTGTCGAGGGATAGCTGTACCCGGCGATGGTGACGATCACGGGTACGCGCTTCCCGACGCCGAAGCCCAGCACGACGTCCTCGGGGACCTCGATGCCGACGTTGTTGCCCGTCAGCGGCAGTGTTGTGGTGAAGGTAGGCACTGTCCCTCCTCGACGAACGGGTCGCCCCAAGACTAGGAGACGGAGTCGACGACCGCTAAGGGACGAGGCTGTAGCCGAGGACGAGCGTGCCCAGCTCCGACGCGACGTACGAGTCGAGCCGGAGCCGGCGCATCTCCGGCAGGTCCTCGAAGAGCCGCTGCCCTGTACCGAGGAGCAGCGGGTGGACGAGCAGCGTCACGGCGTCGACGAGACCGGCCGCCAGCAGGCTGCGCGCGAGCCGGCCGCTGCCGAGGACGACGATCGACCCGTCCCCGATCGTCTTGAGCGCGGCGACACGGTCGAGGACGTGGTCCCTGATGACGGTCGTCGGGTCCCACGCGGCATCCTCACGGGTCGTGCTGACGACGTACTTCTGGGTGGAGTTGAGGTGCGCGGCCATGGGGTTGTCGTCCGGCTGGTACGGCCAGAACGCGACCATGTGGTCGTACGTCCTGCTGCCGAACAGGTACGCGGTCGTGTCGGACGTGGGGCCGACTGAGGCGCCGTCGGGAAGGACGATGGGGTACTCGTTGCCCCAGCCGCCGTACGGGAAGCCCTCCTCATGGCCTGCGAGGCCCTGCATGACGCCGTCCACGGACACGAACTCGACCAGGCCAAGTCGTCGCATGGCGCACCTCCCACCGGAAGCACCCCAGGGTACGACAGCGAAACCGTCTCAGGCCAGGACGGCCAGGGCCTCGGCCCACGTGTCGACGCAGTGGACCGCTGCTGCCATCCCCCGTCCCGAGGCGAGCGCCCGCAGCAGCGGCC
>JACRAA010000326.1 GCA_016213595.1 Actinomycetota bacterium
CTCCGGCTGTGCGGCCCACACGCCCATACCGCCCAGAGCCTCGTGGATCCTCTGCGACGCGTGCGGCAGGAACGGCGTGAGCATGGTGTTGGCGTCCGAGACGACCTGCAGCGCGGTGTGGAGAACCGTGTCGCGCCGTGCCGTGTCCTCCTTGAGCTTCCACGGCTCATGATCGGACAGGTACTTGTTGGCGAGGCTCACGATCCGCATCGACTCGCTGACGGCCGCCTTGAACCGGCAGCGCTCCAGCAGGTTGCCGACCGTCGTGAACGCCTCCTTCGACGCACCCAGGAGGGTGACGTCGGCGTCGGCGAGCGTGCCCGGCGTCGGGATGGCGCCGTTGTTCTTGTGCGCCATAGAGATCGACCGGTTCACCAGGTTGCCCCACTCGTTGACGAGCTCGGTGTTGGTGCGACGGACGAACTCCTCCCACGTGAAGTCCGCGTCCTGGCTCTCCGGACCCGCGACGGCGATGAAGTAGCGCAGCGCGTCGGGCCCGTACTCGGACAGGAAGTCGCCCACGTACAGCACCGTGCTGCGGGAGGTGGAGAACTTCGAGCCGGACATCGTGAGGTACTCGCTGGAGACGATCTCGGTGGGCAGCTGCAGCGTGCCGAACGTGCTCGGCGTGCCGCCGCGGGCGCCCTGACCGTTGGCGCCGAGCAGCATCGCGGGCCAGATCACCGAGGGGAAGGTGATGTTGTCCTTGCCCATGAAGTAGTAGCTCGCCGCCTCCGGGTTCTGCCACCACTGGCGCCAGGCCTCGGGGTCACCGGTGCGACGCGCCCACTCGATGGAGGCGGACAGGTAGCCGACGACCGCGTCGAACCACACGTAGATCCGCTTCATCGACTGGTCGGTCCAGCCTTCGATGGGGATCGGGATGCCCCACTCGAGGTCGCGCGTGACGGGTCGGGGACGCAGCTCGGAGATGAGGTTGGTGCTGTACTTCAGGACGTTCGGTCGCCAGTCGCGCCGGGTCTCGAGCCAGGAGCCGAGCGCCTCGGACAGGGCCGGCAGGTCGAGGAAGAGGTGCTCGGTCTCGATGAACTTCGGCGTCTCGCCGTTGATCCGGGAGCGAGGGTTCTTGAGCTCGATCGGGTCGAGCTGACGGCCGCAGTTGTCGCACTGGTCGCCGCGCGCACCGTCGTAGCCACAGTGCGGGCAGGTGCCCTCGATGTACCGGTCCGGGAGCGTACGCCCCGTCGAGGGCGAGATCGCGCCGAGCTGCGTCTTCGCCACGATGTAGCCGTTGGCGTGCAGCGCTCGGAACAGCTCCTGGACGACGGCAGCGTGGTTCTTCGTCGTCGTGCGCGTGTACAGGTCGTACGTGAGGCCGAGGTTGGCGAGGTCCCGGGAGATGACGCCGTGGTACTTGTCGGCGGTCTGGCGGGGCGTGAGGCCCTCCTTGTCGGCCTGCACCTGGATCGCCGTGCCGTGCTCGTCGGTGCCCGAGACCATGAGCACGCTCTTGCCCGCCATCCGCTGGTAGCGGGAGAAGACGTCCGAGGGGACACCGAAGCCGGACACGTGTCCGATGTGGCGGGGGCCGTTCGCATAGGGCCATGCGACGGCGGCGAGTACGTGCGAAGTCATGGTGGAACCCTAGTGCGTCAGCCCGTTCCGCCCCGCGCCGGTTCGCTCCGCCCGCGCCCTGCCCCAGCACCCTGACCTTGCCTGACCGAGACCTCACCAGAGTACGACGTCGCACCCCGAGCATGACCTCACCAGAGCACGACCTCGCACCCCGAGCATGACCTCGCACCTGCTGCAGGGGGTGCGTGGACCCGGCAGGGGGTGCGCGATTGAGCCCTGACGCCTCTGACCCGCCTCGTACGGCCCGGTCTGACCCCTGCCCCCATCTCGCCGCAGTTATCCACAACCCCCCTTGCCCTGGGCGCTGAGGGCTGGTCAGGCTTCGTTCATGCTGTACACGCGTAGTCAGGCCATCGCCGCCGGCTCCACTGACGATGATCTCCGCGGGTTGGTACGCAGCGGCCGCCATCTGCGACTGGCCAGAGGCGTGTACGCCGACGCCGTCGAAGCCGAAGGGTGGGAAGAGAAGAGGTACGAGCTGCGCGTTCGTGCCTGCGCATTGCGCAGCGGTTTTGTCATGACGCACGTGAGCGCGGCCGTCCTGCACGGTCTGCCCCTCGTCCGGGCTGACCTCACGGAAGTGCACATGACTCAGGTGCGGTACGGCAACCGCCACCGCGCGACGCGCCACGTACATTCGGGCTTCGTGGGACCCGAGTGGCTGACCACGGTCGACAGCATCCCCGCCACGTCGATCGCCCGCACCCTCGCGGACGTCGCGAAGACCCAGTCGCGACTGACTGCGGTGATCGCGGCAGACGCTGCCTTGCACCGGGGGCTGTGCTCGTACGAGGACATCACCCTTGCCCTGGCGAGCATCACTCGGCATCGCGGGGCGCCCCGTGCCCGTCAGTCCCTCGCGCTGGCCGACCGCCGTTCCGAGAGTCCGGGGGAGTCGTGGACACGCGTCGCCCTGACTCATCCTTCCTTGCCGAGCCCGAACCTACAGATCGACGTGTACGACGAGCGCGGGCAGCTCGTGGGCAGTGCGGACGGCGGCTACCCGGACCACGGCGTCCTGTGGGAGTACGACGGGGTCTCGAAGTACGAGGCGCTTCTGCGTCCTGGCCAGTCGACGCTCGACGCCGTCCTCGCGGAGAAGAACCGCGAGAACCGGCTCATCGAGCTCGGGTGGTCGGTCGTGAGGGTCATCAGCTCCGACCTCGCGGACCCTCACGTCCTGCGTGACCGCATCAGGCGCGCCATCAACCGGTCGGGTCAGGCGGGTTGGCTGGCCCCCCGCGGCTCCTGGACCGTGACGGACAGAACCTCTCGGCGCCTCACGCCCGCGGAGCGTCTGGCTACGGCGGATCATGCCCGACCGACGAACTCGGCCACACTGGACTGAGTTGGGCCCACGCTGACGCCTCCGGTGTGATGTGGCGGCACGAGCGATAACGCCGCCGGAACATCACCTCGCACCCCGAGCATGACCTCGCACCTGCTGCAGGGGGTGTGAGGATCCGGGAGGGGGTGCGACGATCGGGCAGGGGGTGACGACCAGGGCTCCCCGTCCATCAGCCGAGACCACCCCCACAGAGGCCGCGAGAGCGCGCCTCGGTCAGGAATGTCGCCGAGATCATCCTGTTGTACGAGTCGTACCCGGTTGTTCGAGTCGTACCCGGCTGTACGCGTCGTACCCGCCGCCGCCGTAACCGCGGGACGCGAGGCTGTAGCCTCAGCGCCGCACCCAGACAGGAGGGCTCCATGGCCGAACCCGATGTGAGGACCCAGCAGGGCAGGCCCGCAGGCGGACGCGGGGACGAGGTTCAGATCCCCCCAGGCTCCTGGCCGGCCCTGTGGGCGCTCGTCCTCGGCTTCTTCATGATCCTCGTCGACTCGACCATCGTCTCCGTCGCGACCCCCGCGCTCATGCGTGCTTTCAACGCCGGCATCGACACGGTCGTCTGGGTCACGAGCGCGTACCTGCTCGCCTTCGCCGTCCCCATGCTCATCACCGGCCGGCTCGGCGACCGCATCGGGCCGAAGCGGGTCTACATGATCGGTCTCGTCGTCTTCACGCTGTCCTCGGCGTGGTGCGGCCTGACCGGTACGTTCGGGCTGGGTATCGGCTGGCTCATCGCGGCGCGCGTCGTCCAGGGCCTCGGCGGCTCGATGATGTCGCCCCAGACGATGACCGTCATCGCCCGGATCTTCCCGCCCCAGCGTCGTGGGAGCGCGATGGCGCTGTGGGGCTCGACCGCCGGTGTGGCAGCTCTGGTCGGCCCGATCCTCGGCGGCATCCTCATCGACTCGGCCGGATGGGAGTGGATCTTCCTCGTCAACGTGCCGGTCGGCGTCCTGACGGTGATCCTGGTCGCCCGGCTCGTCCCCCGCCTCGAGACCCACACGCACTCGTTCGACTGGATCGGCGTGGCGCTCAGCGCCGTCGTCCTGTTCTGCGCCGTGTTCGCCATCCAGGAGGGCGAGACGTACAGCTGGGGCCGGATCACCGGCATCATCAGCGTCCCCGGCCTGATCGTCGTCGGCGTCGCTCTGATCATGGTGTTCGTCTGGTGGCAGTGGCGTCAGAAGAGGGAGCCGCTCGTGCCGCTGAGCCTCTTCTCCGACAGGAACTTCAGCGTCTCCTCCGTCGCGATCACCGTCGTGGGCTTCAGCATCACGGCGATGATCTTCCCCTTCATGATCTATGCCCAGGTGGTCCGGGGGCTGAACCCGACGCACGCGGCCCTGCTCATGGCGCCGCAGGCGGTGGCGAGCATCATCATGGCTCCCGTCGCAGGGAAGCTGGTGGACCGTGTCCACCCCCGCTACCTCGCGAGCCTGGGCCTCCTCGGCCAAGCGGGGACGATCTTCTGGCTGTCACGGGTCATGACTCCGGACTCGGCCACCTGGCAGATCCTCGTACCGGCTCTGTTCCTCGGCATCTCCAGCTCCTTCGTCTGGGGCACGCTCGCGACCGGCGCGAACCGGAACCTCCCGCCGCAGTCAGCCGGGTCCGGCTCGGGGGTCTACAACACGGTGCGGCAGGTGGGGTCGGTCATGGGCTCCGCGGCCATCGCCGTCCTCATGGAGGCCCGGATCACCGCGCACCTGCCGGGCGCGAACGGCTCCTCCATGTCCATGGGTACGACGACCGCCCTCCCGGCGTTCGTCAAGACCGGCCTCTCGGCGGCCCTCAGCGACGCCATGGTGCTGCCCGCCGCGGTGCTGCTTCTCGGGTTCGTCGCCACCCTGTTCTTCGAGAACCTCCGCCACCTGCGCTGACGGCAGCGCGCCGTCAAGGTCGAGCGGGAGCGAGCGCTACACGACCTGCCGGACCAGCGCCTCCGCCGCATCGACGATCTGCAGGGTCTCCCGCTCCCACTGCGGCTCCTGGCTGCGGTACGGGCCGGTGGCGAGAGAGATGATGACGGCGGCGGCGCGCAGCCGGAGCTCGGTCGCGTCGACGCGCTCGTCGAAGACCGGCACCCAGGTGCGGAGCAGGTGGTGGACGCGCTCGGTCTGCCGGGCGTTCATGCGCTGCACGGTGGACAGGTGCGCGACGAGGCAGGCGAGGTCGTCGGCCCGGCGTCCCGGACCCACCGTGTCGATGTCGAGGATCCCCGACACGTGGCCGTTGCGGACGTGGATCTGGCCCTCGTGGAAGTCGCCGTGGGTGGGTTCCTGCCCTTCCGGGCATCCCTCCAGGCCCTGGCTGATCTGCTCCGCCATCCAGTCGAGCCGCGTGGCCAGCGAGGGCATCGCCTGCGACACCATCCGCGCGTAGTGCTTCACCGCGTCCGACCAGGGGGGACGGCGTTCCAGCTCGGCGACGGAGGCCGGCATCGCGTCCAGGACGCGGATCAGGCGTTCCGCTGTCGTCGGCGGCTCCTCGTCGAAGATGGCACGGGCGAGCGGGCGCCCCGGGAGCTCGTCGAGCACGAGGAGGTGGTCGGACGTCGCCGCGAGGATGGGCGGAGCCGGAACACCGGCCTCGAGCAGCAGCTCGTGACGCGCCTTCACGGACTCGAAGAGCCGCTCGCGCAGCACCTTGACGTACAGCACGCGCGCCGGCGATGTCACGGTGCACTTGAGGACAGCCCTGCGCCGCGGGCGGTAGCCGATCATGTCGAGCCTGATCTGGTCGACGCCCACGGGCGTCGGGAAGACGTGGTACTCGTTGAGGACAGCCGCCATCTCCGTCGGGTACGCGGCCCGTTCCAGCCCCGGCAGGTCAGGGTCCCTCGGGTAGATCCACACGGCGACCTCGCGGTCCCCATCGGCGAAGATCGTCGCACGCTCGTCCGTATGGGCCAGCCCGCCGGCGCGCGCGGACACCCCGAGCAGCTCCTTGCGGACACCGTGCGGCCACTCGACGGACGCCACGTACGTCGCTGTCGTGGACCGCTGCGGGTTGGCGTCGATGTGGTCGAGCGCCCATGACTGAAGGACTCCCCCGGCGTGCTGCACGGCGGTGCGCAGCAGGTTCCCCACCTCGTCCCCGGTCAGGAGCTTCGAACCGTCCGGATCGCGCACGTCACCTCCTCAGCACGCCTCGATCACTGGGCTCTGGTGCGGTGAGCCTATCGGTCGACGGTCGCCTCGATCTCATTCCCCTCGCCGCCTGCGCTGAGCGTGGCGACGCTCTCCCCCGGAGCCCCGTGGGCATCCTCGTCGGCGGTCTCGTCGGCACCCTTGTCGGCGGTCTCGTGGGCATCCTGGTGGGCATCCTCGTGGGCGGTCTCGTCC
>JACRAA010000037.1 GCA_016213595.1 Actinomycetota bacterium
ATCATCGTGGGCCTCACCCAGGGCCTCACCACGGACCTCGACAAGCTGTCGCTGCTCCACGCACCGTTCCTGCTCGGCCTCATCATCGGCGGTGCGATGATCTACTGGTTCACTGGCGCGTCGATCCAGGCCGTCACAACAGGCTCGTTCCGCGCGGTGGAGTTCATCAAGGACAACATCAGCCTCGACCCGTCCGTGACGAAGGCTTCCGTCGAGGACTCCAGGCGTGTCGTCGAGATCTGCACCCAGTACGCGCAGAAGGGCATGCTGAACATCTTCCTGGCCATCTTCTTCGCCACCTTGTCGTTCGCGTTCGTGGAGCCCTACTTCTTCATCGGCTACCTGATCTCGATCGCGATCTTCGGCCTCTACCAGGCGATCTTCATGGCGAACGCCGGCGGCGCCTGGGACAACGCGAAGAAGATCGTCGAGGTCGACCTCAAGGCCAAGGGCACCGAGCTCCACGACGCCTCGATCGTCGGCGACACAGTGGGCGACCCGTACAAGGACACCTCGTCCGTGGCGCTCAACCCCGTCATCAAGTTCACCACGCTGTTCGGCCTGCTGGCCGTCGAGCTGGCCGTGAGCCTGACCAAGACCAACGCGCTGCTGGTCCACGTCCTCGCTGTCGTGTTCTTCCTCGTGTCGGCCTACTTCGTGTGGCGCTCGTTCTACGGCATGCGGATCCCCGGCAACCTGGAGGACGCCACGAAGGCTGCACCGAGCCAGGACGACGAGGGCATGCTGCTCCCGTCGCCCGAGTCGATCCTCTCCCCCGTGACCACCGCTGAGCCGGTGGCGGCGGGCAGGAGCTGACGCTGGTGCAGTGATGCTTGGTGGAAAGGGCCGGTCCTTGCGACCGGCCCTTTCCATGTGCGAGTCCCGACACCAGGATTCGCGTCGACCTGGCTTACCCTGGTATCCAGGAACCCTCTCTGCCCTCGGGAGCTTGCATGTCCGTTTCACGTCGCACCGTTGTCGGCTTCGCCGCCGCGGGCTCCGCCCTCGCAGTCGCCGGATGCGCCGTCAAGACCCCCGCGGCGGTGAACAGCCCCGTTCCGTCCGAGCCCTCGCCGACCTCCTCGGCCATGGCGACCCAGGGTGCCGTCGACGCGGTCCGCTTCACGACCAGTGTTGCCGACGGTGCCACGGTGCCCGTCGACACGGTCCTGACGGTGACCGCCGAGAAGGGCTCCCTGACCGACGTCGTCATGACGTATACCGACCCCAAGGCGGGACAGAAGAAGGTCCAGGGAACGATGGCCCCGGACAACGCGACGTGGACGGCCGGGAGCCTGCTGGAGCCGGGCATGGCCTACCAGGTGGTCGTGACAGGCCACAACCTGACCGGGCTCGACGCCACGACCACGACCACCTTCTCCTCGCAGAACCTGTCGCTCAAGCAGCAGATCTTCCCGACGATCCTCTCAGGCGGCACGGTCGGGGTAGCCATGCCCGTGATCGTGAAGTTCGACGTGCCGGTCACAGACCGCGCAGCCTTCCAGAAGCACATGACCGTCACCTCGAACCCTCCCCAGGAGGGCTCGTGGGGATGGCAGTCGAGCACAGAGGCCCACTGGCGTCCGAAGGAGCTGTGGAAGCCGGGCACCCAGGTGTCCATCAACGTCGACATCAACTCGATCCCCGCGGGCAAGGGCACGTACGGCCAGAAGTCGGTGACGGGCACCATGACGATCGGTCGCTCGGTCGTCCTCAACGCGGACCTCGCCGCCCACTCCATGCAGGTCATCATCGACGGTGCCGTGGCCAAGTCGATCCCGATCACCGGGGGCAAGGCCGGCTTCCTGACCCGCAGCGGCAAGAAGGTGCTGAAGGAGAAGTTCGCAGCGCTCCGGATGAACTCCGAGACCGTGGGCATCCCCTCCACCAGTCCCGACTTCTACGACCTGTCCAACGTGCAGTACGCCATGCGGGAGACCGACTCGGGCGAGTTCGTCCATGCCGCTCCGTGGTCCGTCGGCAGCCAGGGCGTCGCCAACGTGAGCCACGGCTGCATCGGCGTCAGCACGGACAACGGTGCCTGGCTGTTCGCGAACTGCAAGGTCGGGGACCTCATCAACGTGACCGGAACCACTCGGACCCTGGAGAAGGGCAACGGCTGGACCGACTGGAACGTGTCGTACGACGAGTTCCGCAAGGACTCCGCCCTCTGACGCCGGGACGGTCACGCTGGGCGTCGGCCCTAGACTCGACGCCGTGACCACCGCGACGACGACCACCTCCGGTCCTCTTCCCCTCACCGCACGTCTCTTCGGAACAGTCGGAGCCCTGCGCTCCTGGGCCGTCGCCTCGCTCGCGGTGAACATGCTGCTCATCGTCACCGGAGCGATCGTCAGGCTCACCAGCTCAGGGCTGGGCTGCCCCACGTGGCCGCAGTGCAGCGGCTCCTCGTACGTTCCCCAGTCGGAGCTGGGCATCCACGGGGTCATCGAGTTCGGCAACCGGATGCTCACCTTCGTGCTCGTCGTGCTCGCCGTCGGCACGGTCGTCTCGGCGTTCCGCGTGAAGGCCACTGCCGCCGGTGCGTCGACCCGAGGGATCCGGATCCTGGCCATCGTCGTCGCGCTCGGCATCCCGCTGCAGGGCGTCATCGGCGGAGTCACCGTCCTCACCCAGCTCAACCCCTGGGTCGTGGCTCTGCACATGGTCCTGTCCGTCGTCATCATCAGCCTGTGCGTCGTCATGGTCCACCGCACGTACGACACCGGCGCGCTCGTGGTCTCACGGCTCGTGCGGCGGCTCGCTCTCGCCATCGTCGCGATGACCGGCCTCGTCATCGTGCTGGGGACCGTGGTAACGGGCGCCGGACCGCACTCAGGGGACGGGGGCGCCCAGCGCAACGGCATCGACCCGGACCTCGCCACCCACATCCACGCGACCTCGGTGTGGGGCCTCGTCGGGCTCACGCTCATCCTGCTCGCCATCACGAAGTCGCGGCTCGTCGCGAGCCTCCTCGCCGTCCAGCTGCTGCAAGGGGTCATCGGCTACGTCCAGTACGCCACCGGCCTACCGGTCCTCGGGGTCGCGCTGCACATGGCGGGCCTGGCGCTCCTCACTGCGATGACCGCGCACGCCCTCTGGCGCCTGCGCGAGGTGGCCTCCGTAGGCAGCGCGGGCTAAAGTGCTCGACGCCCACCCCGCCGACACGACCAGGGAGCGTGCAGTGACCCCATCCGCGGGAACCGCGACGGTGCCACAGGCCATCGGGCCCGCGGTGACGGCGCGAGATGTCCTCGCCGCGTACGTGGGCCTGACCAAGCCGCGCATCGTCGAGCTGCTGCTCGTCACGACGCTCCCCGCGATGTTCCTCGCGGCCCACGGCATCCCCTCGTGGCGGCTCATGGTCGCGACCATGGTGGGCGGCTATCTCGCGGCCGGCAGCGCGAACACGTACAACAACGTCATCGACGCCGACATCGACGAGCTGATGCGTCGCACGCGGACGCGGGCGCTCCCCCGACACCGGGTGAGCCGGCGCGCGGCCGCCGTGTACGGCAGTGTGCTCGGCCTCGCGTCCGTGCTGGTCCTCGGGTTCGGCGTCAACTGGCTGTCGGCCTGGCTCGGCCTGCTCGCCAACGCCATCTACGTCTTCCTCTACACCATGTGGCTCAAGCGCTCGACCTCCCAGAACATCATCTGGGGTGGGATCGCCGGCTGCTTCCCGCCCCTGATCGGCTGGACAGCCGTCACCGGGTCCGTGGCCTGGCCGCCGGTCATCCTGTTCCTCGTCGTCTTCTTCTGGACGCCACCGCACACGTGGGCGCTGGCCTGGCGGTACAGGCAGGACTACGAAGCGGGCGGGGTCCCCATGCTCCCGGTCGTGGCGAGCCGCCCCGCGGTGGCATGGCGCATCCTGTGGTACACGGTGGCGACGGTCGTCACCAGCCTCCTCCTGTGGCCCGTGGCCCAGACCGGGTGGCTGTACCCGGTGGTCGCAGGCACCTGTGGCGCGTGGTTCATCGTCGAGGCCGTCATGCTGCTGCGGCGGGCCCTCGCGGGAGCCGACGACACCAGTGCCCGGCCGATGCGACTGTTCCACTGGTCGAACACGTACCTCGCCCTGGTCTTCGCCGCGGCGGCCCTCGACCCGTGGCTGCTGCCACGATGAGGGCTGGCGTGGCGCGGGTAAGGGTGGACACCGAGGAATAGGCTTTCCTGATTGGCCGTTCCTCCTAGTCGGGCCCAGTCCCGATAGGTAGCCTGACATGCACGTGAGAGGACGACGGTGGCAGACGAGAGGTTCAGCGGGAACCCGCTGCGTGATCCAACTGACCGTCGGCTCCCTCGCATAGCGGGCCCCTGCGTCCTGGTGATTTTCGGCGTCACCGGTGATCTCGCGCGCAAGAAGCTGATGCCCGCCGTCTACGACCTCGCCAACCGTGGCCTGCTCCCGCCCGGATTCGGCCTCGTCGGCTTCGCCCGCCGCGAGTGGGCCGACGAGGACTTCGCGTCCCGGGTCCACGAGGCGGTGCGCCAGTACGCACGGACACCTTTCCGGGAAGAGGTCTGGCGGCAGCTGTGCGAGGGCATCCGGTTCGTCCAGGGGAACCTGGACGAGGAGTCGTCGTACGGGGAGCTCTCGGCAACGATCGACGAGCTTGACCAGCTGCGCGGTACGAACGGCAACCACGCCTTCTACCTGTCCATCCCCCCAGGTCTGTTCGAGACCGTCATCCGGAACCTCAACCGGTCCGGCCTGTCCGCGACCGACCGTGGCGGGTGGCGTCGGGTCGTCATCGAGAAGCCGTTCGGGCACAACCTCGAGAGCGCGAAGGACCTCAACCAGGTGCTGTCGACCGCCTTCCCCTCGAAGTCGGTCTTCCGCATCGACCACTACCTCGGCAAGGAGACGGTCCAGAACCTGCTGGCCCTGCGGTTCGCGAACGAGATGTTCGAGCCCGTGTGGAACAACCACTACGTGGACCACGTCCAGATCACCATGGCCGAGGACATCGGCGTGGGCGGCCGCGCGAGCTACTACGACGGCATCGGCGCCGCGCGCGACGTCATCCAGAACCACCTCCTCCAGCTGCTCGCCCTCACCGCGATGGATGAGCCGATCTCGTTCGACGCGACGAACCTTCGCCGGGAGAAGCAGAAGGTCCTCTCCGCCGTGCTCACACCCAAGCGGCCGGACCTGCACGCTGCGCGCGGCCGGTACGCGGCCGGCTGGACCGGCGGTCGGCACGTCGTGGGCTACGTCGAGGAGGAAGGCTTCAAGCCGACGTCGACCACGGAGACCTTCGCCGCGCTGCGGCTCGACATCGACAGCCGCCGCTGGGCAGGCGTCCCCTTCTACCTGCGCGCCGGGAAGCGCCTCCCCCGCCGCGTCACCGAGATCGCTCTCGGCTTCCGCAAGGCGCCCCACCTGCCGTTCACGGCCACGGACACGCTCGACCTCGGCAGGAACGCGCTGGTCATGCGCATCCAGCCCGACGAGGGGGTCACGCTGCGGTTCGGTGCGAAGGTGCCCGGCAGCCAGATGGAGATCCGGGACGTCAACATGGACTTCGGCTACGGGGACTCCTTCACGGAGTCGTCGCCCGAGGCGTACGAGCGCCTGCTCCTCGACGCGCTGAACGGCGACGGCACTCTGTTCACGCGCGGCGACGAGGTGGAGGCGAGCTGGCAGTTCATCTCGCCGATCCACGAGGCGTGGGCCGACAGCCGCGTCGCGCCGTTCCTCTACCCCGCGGGGACGTGGGGACCCGAGGCGTCGAAGGAGCTGCTCGCGACCGAACACCGCATGTGGAGGAACCCGTGAGCGAGGTCGTCGCGCCCCCGACGTCCACCAGCGGGCCGACCGCGCCGGCGGGGAAGAACGGGACCGGCGGCGGCGGGATCTCCGCCTCGAAGCTGGAGCGCTTCTCCGCGGGAGAACACTTCGCGGTGGACCCCGACGCCATCG
>JACRAA010000325.1 GCA_016213595.1 Actinomycetota bacterium
ACCAGGCCGGTGAGGATCTTGACGGTGGTGGTCTTGCCTGCGCCGTTGGGGCCGAGCAGGCCGACCGCCTCGCCAGGCGCGACGGTCAGGCTCACGCCCCGCAGGGCGATCGTCCGGCCGTACGCCTTGGTGAGGCGGTCGGCGTCGAGTACGGGTTGGCTCACCCCTTGAGCCCTGCGGCGACCTTGAGGACGACGTCCGAGCCGTACGTGCCGGCGACACCGGTGAGTCGGTCCCCGGCCTGCCACGCCACGGCCGATCCCATGCCGGACGATGCGACGAGGACCGCCGAGTGCCCGTTCACCGTCGTCTTCGTTCCGCGCACCTGGTCGACCGGGATGGGCAGCGGCAGCGCGCCGGCCGCGAGGTCGACGTGGCCGAGCTGGTTGGTCAGCGAGGTCGGGATGCCCGGCACCTTGAGCAGGAAGTCACGGAGCTGGCCGACGTCGAGCGGACCGGTGGTCGAGGCTTCGAAGGCACCCGCGGAGACGACCATGAGCAGCTGCTCGTTCGCGCCCTTGTACTGGAGGGCGACGGCATCGGGGAAGTGGAGCACGAGCTTCTCGCCGTCGAGGCCTGCCGGGACCTGCGTGCTCGAGCCCGACGCCTGCAGGTACGCGGCGGTCCGGGCGGCGTCGAACGCGACCGTCAGGTCGGACTTGGCGAGGTACCCGACTGTCGGGGTGGTGACCAGCCCGGCCGGTACGTCGACCTGGCGAGGGACTGCCACGGGGTACGCGACCTTCGCCTGCGCGTCGGCCAGGGACGCGACGGGGGCGAAGGAGGAGCTGGGCGTCCCCGTCGTGACCCCGAGCTTCTGCAGCACGGTCGCGACCTGGCGGGCATCGGCGTTGCTGATCGTGACCTCGGTGACGCTGCGGCTGTGGAACATGCTGAGCAGGCCGCCCGCGACCGCCGGCCCCGCGGGTGGGAGGGTGAGGCCGACGGCGAGCGCGACGGCGGCGGCGCCGCTCGCGATGCGACCCCAGCGCCTCGTCCGTACCGGCGGGTCGACGATCTCGTACGCGTCGTTGCTGACGCGGGCCGGCGCGGCAGCGGGCTCGTCGAGCAGCGAGAGCGCGTCGGAGGTGACGGCCTCGGCGAGGCGCAGCTCACGGACAGCGCGCCGGCAGTCCAGGCACCCTCGTACGTGAGCGGCGAGCGCGGCGTGGTCGTCGTCGGCGCGGTCGAGGAACGCTCGAAGCGTGCCCTCGTCGGGGCAGGTCATGGTGGTCATCATCGTTCCTCCTGGTCAGGGCGCGCATCGGCGGGGTGCGCGGTGAGGTACTTCTCCTTGAAGGCCCGCTCCGCGCGGGCGAGGGTCGTGCCGACGGAGCCGACGGCGATGTCGAGGGTCCCGGCGATCTCGGCGTAGCTGTAGCCCGCGTGCCGGAGCATCAGGCAGTCGCGCTGCTTGGGCGGGAGGCCGTCGAGCACGGCTCGTACAGCACTCCGCTCGTCGGCCCGCACGGCCTCAGCGGCAGGGTCGGCGGGTACGGGGAGCTCGGCGCGGGCGGTACGGGCCCGCCAGCGACCGACGTCTCGTGCGCGATTGAAGGCGAGGTTGAGGGAGGTCCTGCGCAGCCAGGCGGTGACCTCGACGTCCGGCCGGGAGAGGACGGGGTCGTCGCTGAGGCGGACGAAGGCCTCCTGGACGACGTCCTCGGCGTCGCCGTCGACGACACGGCGGACGAGGGCCACGAGCGACGCGCGCGCCGACCGGACGATCGACTCGAGCCGCAGCTCGGGTACCGGCGAGGCCATGGTCAAGGTTCCCACGTGAGGTGAACACCGCCGGGCGGGCGAATGTGACACACGGACGGAAATCTCCATGGGCGAGAGGAGCCGGTGCGCGTTCGCGAGAGGACCTGTACGTGTTCGCGAGAGGACCTGTGCGCGTTCGCGAGAGGACCTGTACGCGTTCGGGATATTCCCGGTGCCGTCGCGGGCCCAGGTGCACGATGGAGCCGAGGAAAGGTACGGGGATGCTCGGTCGGCGCGTCGGGTCACCGGTGGTGATGTGGAGTCTGTACGGGCTGGTGGTGCTGGCACGGGTCGCCTCGATCGCCTGGGCTGCCGCCCGGCTCCCCGAGCGGGTCGCCAGCCACTTCGGTCCGTCAGGAGCCGCCGACGGCTGGACCAGCCGCGAGGGCTACCTCGCCCTCGACATCGGGGTCTCCGCGCTCGTGCTCCTCGGCTTCCCCATGCTGTCCTTCCTCGCCAACGGATCGGGCGCGGGGGTCAACATCCCCCACAAGGACTACTGGTTCCGCCCTGAGAACCGCCCCACGCTCCGGCGGCTCCTCACGGGCGACCTGCTCTTCTTCGCCTCCGCCACCGGTGTGCTGCTCACCTGGCTGACGGTCTCGGTCGTGCGGGCCAACGAGCAGGCGGACCCTTCGCTCGGTCAATGGAGCATGTTCGTGGTCGCCGCGTTCGTCCTCGTCATCGTCGTCCGCTCGGTCTGGATGGTGAGCGGGCGCTACCGCGTGCCTGCGACCGAGGCCGCGCGTCTGTGACGAGTTCTTAGCCGCGAGGGCCCAGCCAGCGCGGCACGCGGGCGAGGTACGACTCGTACTCGCTCCCGAACCGCTCCTCGAGCGCCCTCTCCTCGGCGCGGATCTGCGGGTGCAGGGCTGCTGCGAGCGCCGGGATGCCGAGGAGGGCGACCGGACGGCCGAGCCAGGCGCCGTACGCGGCGAGGATGAGCGCGTCGGCCACGTAGATGGGGTTGCGGCTGTATGCGAAGACTCCCGAGGTGACCAGGGATGTCGTCTCGTGGGGCACCCGTGGGTCGATGGTTGTCCGGACGGCGCGGAACTGGCTGCCGACCGCTCCGTACAGCACTAGGGCACCGAGGCCGAGCCCGGCAGCGAGGAGTCGTCGCCCGGGGTAGTCACGGCTTCCGCCCGTGGCGCGTACGAGCTGGCGCTGAG
>JACRAA010000328.1 GCA_016213595.1 Actinomycetota bacterium
AGCACGACGGCCTCGGCGTAGCGGATGTTGAGCTGCTGGGTGACGTTGGTGATGTCGGAGACCCCGACCGCCGCGGCGAGGGACGACCCGATGAGGATGCCGATGAAGTTGTTGACCAGCGGCTGGACCATCGTGCGGAACGCCTGCGGCAGGATGATCAGACGCAGCTGCGTCCCGAACGACATGCCCAGGGCCCGCGCTGCCTCCGACTGCCCGACGCCGATCGTGTTGATGCCCGACCGTACGGTCTCGCAGATGAACGCCGACCCGGCGAGCACGAGGCCGAGCACCCCGCACCAGAACAGCGGCAGCAGCACCCCGACGTCGGGCAGACCGAACACGATGAGGATGAGCAGCGTGAGCAGCGGCACGTTCCGGAAGAACTCCACGTAGACCGTGCCGACGACGCGCAACGGCGGGATCGGGCTGACGCGGAAGACGGCCATCACCGTGCCAAGGACGAGCGCGCCGAGGAAGCCGAGGACCGTGAGCCCGATCGTCGTGAGGACGCCGTTCAGCAGGAACGGCGCGTTGTCCCGGAGCATCTCCACGATGGTGCCCATCGCGTCCTTCCTCGTCGTCGTGGGGGCCGGCCCTCACACCTGGCGTCCCCCGCCGGTTGCCCGGCTGGATGGCGTGCTGTCCGCGGCTAGCTGCCCGCGGCCGAGCCGATCTTGGGCGGCGTGGGCTGAGCGTCGACGTACAGCCCGACGGTCGCCTTCCACAGCTTCAGCCAGTCGCCCGAGTCGAAGATCTTCTGCAGGAACGCGTTGACGAACGCCTTCGCGGTCGGGTCGTCCTTGTTCACGCCCACGCCGTACGGGTCCGTGGTGAACGGGGTGCCGACGACCTTGAGGTCGGTGTTCTTCACGGCGTTCCCGAGAAGGATCGACTCGTCGAGGATGTACGCGTCGGCCCGGCCCTGCTGCACGGCGGCCACGCACGAGTCGTTGTCGGTGAACAGCGTCGGCGTGTTGCCCGGCACGAACTTCTGGATGGCCGTGATGGCGATGGAGTTCGACTCGGTGACGAGCTTCTTGCCCTGCAGGTCTTGCACGGACTTGATCGAGCTGTTGTCCTTCTTGACCTGGATCGAGTCGCCGGACGAGTAGTACGGGCCGGCGAAGGCGATCTTCTGGGCCCGGGCGGGGGTGATGGAGTACGTGGCCACGACGATGTCCACCGTGTTGTTCTGGAGCATCGTCTCGCGCGTGTCGACGGTGGTCTGCGACACCTGCGTGAGCTTGGCCACATCCGTACCGCCGGTGATGTAGTGGGCGAGCAGGTCGCCGATGCCGGCGTCGAAGCCGGAGATGCGTCCCGTGACAGGGTCCTTCAGGGAGAAGATCGCGCCCGTTGTCGTACCGCCGCGCTTGATGTAGCCCTGGCTCTTGATCTTGGCGGCCCAGCTGCTCGCCGACACCGTCGCCGCGTCGGCGACCGGTCCGCCCTTGATGACGTTGTCGTAGTCCGCCTGGGACATCTGCTTGCTGCCTCCCGCCGAACCCGAGGCACCAGGGCTGCCTGCGCCGCCTCCTACCGGTGGCGTCCCGGAGGAGCAGGCGGCGAGGGCGGCTGCAGCGCCGGAACCCGCGGCGACGTAGAGGAGGCCACGACGGCTGAAGGTGTACATCTGCGCTTCCTTTCAGTGATGGAGGAGCTTGGACAGGAAGTCCTGGGCTCGCTCCGTCCGAGGGTTGTCGAAGAAGTCGCCGGGCGAGGACTCCTCGACGATCTGGCCCGCGTCCATGAAGCAGACCCGGTCACAGGCATGGCGGGCGAAGCCCATCTCATGGGTGACGACGAGCATCGTCATCCCGGCGGAGGCCAGCTCGCTCATGACGTCGAGCACCTCCGAGATCATCTCGGGGTCGAGCGCGGAGGTGGGCTCGTCGAAGAGCATGAGCTGGGGGTGCATCGCGAGTGCACGAGCGATGGCGACGCGCTGCTGCTGGCCCCCGGACAGCTCTGACGGGTAGTTCTCCGCCTTGTCGGACAGGCCCACGCGGGCCAGGAGCTCGCGGGCCTCGGCATCCGCGTCGGCCCTGGTCATCCCGCGGACCCGTACCGGCGCGAGCGCGATGTTCTGGAGAGCCGTGAAGTGCGGGAACAGGTTGAACGACTGGAACACCATCCCGACCTGGGCGCGCAGCTCGGCGAGCGCGCGGCCCTCCTGGGGAAGGGGCTGGCCGTCGAACGTGATCGTGCCGCTGGTGACCGTCTCGAGTCGGTTGATGCAGCGGCACAACGTCGACTTGCCCGACCCGGAAGCGCCGACGAGGGCGACCTTCTCGCCCCGGCCGATGTCGAGGTCGACGCCACGGAGCGCTTCGAAGGTCCCGAATGCCTTCCGGACATCGCGGACCTCCACGAGGGGCGTAGCGCTCATTCCGTCACATTAGGTGGGCCGGTCAAGACGTCGCCGAGGCCTCCTCCCGGGGACCTCGTCGGGAGGCGTCGTCGTGCCCGAAGAGCAGGGCCCGGTAGAAGCGGACTCCCCGGAGCAGCGAGTCGGCGGTGACCCGCTCGTCGACGCCATGCACGGACGCCCGCTGGGCGGTCGACATGAAGAGCGGCGAGAACCGGTAGATCGCCGGGGCGAGGCGTGCCAGATGCCGGGAGTCGGAGGCCGCGAGCATCGTGTACGGGATCACGACGGCGTCGGGATAGGCGGCTGCGATGGCCGTACGGATGGCGTCCCAGCGGCCGTCCATCGGCGACGGCGGCGTCGGCTCGCTGCCCTCGAGCACCTGGACGTCGACGTGCAGGCCTCGACCGACGGCACGTCGTACCACGTTGTCGACGTGGGCCGTGGCCTCCGACACCGAGCTCCACGTCGCGACGCGCATGTTCACGATGGCCCTGGCCGTCGCAGCGAGCATGTTGGGGGCCGGTGATGCCTGCAGCATCGTCACCGCGGTCGTGGTCCTCACCATCGCCGCGAGCTCTGGGCCCGCCAGCGGGAGGATGCGGCCGAGGAAGGGCTGGAGCCGGTCCGTACGGGCGAGCGCGCGACCGAGCAGGCCGGGGACGTGGGGAGCGAGGCCCGTGAACATGCGGAGCGCCACGTCGTCGAGGTGAACGGGGTGCGGATGCTTCTCGAGGGCGAGGATCGCTCGCGCGAGCCCGCCCGCGGCGGAGCGCCGGGGCGGTGTGGAGGCGTGGGCGGGCTTCCGAGGGTCCGCGCTCACGGTCACCTGCAGCGTGGTCAGGCCCTTCTCGGCGACCCCGACCACGGCAGCGTTCGTCGTCAGGCCCGGCACGATGCCCGTCACGACGGCGCCGCCCTCGTCCACCACGAGCCACGGCCGTACGTTCCGTCGCTCCAGCTCCTCAGCCGCTGCCGCCGCCGACGCGCCGTAGCTCTCCTCGTCGCCGCCCAGCAGGAGGTGGACGTCGGCCCGCGGTCGCCAGCCCTCGGCGAGGAGGTCCTCGGTCGCCTCGAGCAGCACGAGCAGCGCTCCCTTGTCGTCGAGCGCTCCCCGGCCGTGCACCGTGAGCCCGTCCTCGCCCTCGCTGACTGTCCCGGCGAACGGCGGATGGGTCCAGCCCGTGCCTTCCCAGTCCTCGGCGGGGGCCGGTACGACGTCCTGGTGGGCCATGAGGAGGAGGGATCCGGGGCCGGCCGGGTCCGGGTCGCCTCCAGTACCGGGGAGGTGCAGCAGCAGGCCGGCGCGGCCGACCACGCTGACCTCGGCGACAGCGAACACGGTCGGGTACAGCTCGCGGAGGAGGTCCTGGAACGCGGTGAAGACGGAGGCGGTCTCGGGGGACAACGGGTCCTTCGTCAGCGGGGTCACGGTCGGCACCCGGACCATCGCGGAGAGCCGCTGGGCCAGGGCCGCTGCGTCGTGGGTCATGCCAGCGCCGTCCGCATGGTCATGGCTGATCCTGACACGGGCCCCGCCTCTCCGTCGCCGGCCTCGGTCACTCAGCGCCGCCCAGTTGAGCCGATACGTGCCCGTTCGTGACAACCTGAGAGGCTTTTCGCTGATCTCTTAGGTTAGGGAAACCTGGGCTTGACCTTCGAAACCATTCAATAGTCTGGTGTCGTTCCGACGGAGGCTGGTAGCCGGCGTCGGCATGCTGGTCGTCCTGACCGGATGCATGCCGCTGCTTCCCGACGACCCCGCGTCCCTTCCCAGCGCCACGGCCACATCCGCCGGCATCGCCCCCGGCGCTCCCACCTCCGCCCGGGCGCTCGATCTCGCAGGGTTCAAGCAGCGGGTCGCTGCGGCAGCGCAAGCAGCACCCACCGGCACCTTCACCGTCGTCATCAGGACGACCCTCGTCACCGGAGCGTTGACGCTGAGGTACAACGGCTCGTACGACATGACGGACCCGACCACCCCGCGGTGCCGGATCGACGGCGCGCAGAACGGCCAGCCCCTCACCGTCATCGCGGTCGGGGACAAGCTCTACACGAAAGCTGGGACGGGGAAGTACGTTCTGTCGTCGGCGTCCGACTCGGTCGCCCGCCTGGGCCTCGCGACCGTCCGGCCGGACCTGCCGACGCTCGCCGGCCTGCTCGGCTCCTCCGTCCGCGGCCTCACCGACACCGGCGCCGAGACCTTGGGCAGTCTCTCGGTCGAGCACTGGCGCGCCCTCGTGGATGCGAGCGTCTTCGCGCCGAGCGCCAGCGGCAGTACGACCGTCGACCTGTGGCTCGACTCCGCCGACCTGCTACGGCAGGTCTCGTACAGCCTGACCAGCGGCGGCACGGGCGGACCGACGACGAGCGTGACCCTGACGTACGGCGACGTCAGCAGCCCGGTCACCATCACCGAGCCGAACCCGTCCGAGCTCCGCTGAGCCCCGACGCTCCCTGCGTCGGCCCCGGCCGCTGCGTCTGCCGCGGCCGCTGGGTCAGGCCCTGCCCCTGCGTCAGGCCCTGCTCGGCCCCGCCCACAGGTTGAGCCCGCCCTCGGTCGCGTGCCGGTCGATGGCGGCGAGCTCGTCCTCGGTGAACGCGATGTTCTTCACCGCGGCGACGGAGTCCTCCAGCTGACGCACGCTCGATGCGCCGATGAGGGCCGACGTCACGGTGTCACGACGGAGCACCCAGGCGATCGCGAGCTGGGCGAGGGTCTGGCCACGCCCTGCCGCGATGTCGTTCAGCGCGGCGATGTGGGCGATGTTCTCCTCGGTGAGGAGGTCGGGCGACAGGGACTTCCCCTGTGCCGCGCGAGATCCCTCCGGGATGCCGCCGAGGTACTTGTCGGTCAACATGCCCTGCGCAAGCGGCGAGAATGCGATGCAGCCCACCCCGGTCTCGTCGAGCACGTCCAGCAGTCCCTCCTCGACCCATCGGTTGAGCATCGAGTACGACGGCTGGTGGATCAGCAGCGGCGTACCGAGCGCGGTGAGGATCTCGACGGCCATCTGGGTTCGCTGCGGGGAGTACGACGAGATGCCGACGTAGCGGGCGCGGCCCGAGCGGACGACATGGTCCAACGCACCCATCGTCTCCTCCAGCGGCGTCTTCGGGTCGGCGCGGTGGTGGTAGAAGATGTCGACGTGGTCGACGCCCATGCGCCGGAGCGAGGCGTCGAGCGAGGACAGCAGGTACTTGCGGGACCCCCAC
>JACRAA010000346.1 GCA_016213595.1 Actinomycetota bacterium
GTCCCGGTGGCGCCCCCGGGGGCGCTCCTGCCGGTGCGGGCCGTGGCGGCCGTGGTGGTCGTGGCGGTTCCGGCACCCAGGGTGCGTTCGGACGGAACGGTGCGCCGGGTCGTCGTGGGCGCAAGTCGAAGAAGCAGCGTCGTCAAGAGTTCGACCAGATGGAGGCGCCGACGATCGGCGGCGTGAGGATCCGTCAGGGCGACGGGTCCACTGTCCGTCTCGCGCGTGGTTCCTCGCTGACCGACCTCGCCGACTAGATCGGCGTGGAGGCGGCGACGCTCGTACAGGTGTTGTTCAACTTGGGCGAGATGGTCACGGCGACGCAGTCCGTGGCCGACGACACGCTGCAGGTTCTGGGTGCCGAGCTGAACTACGACATCCAGGTCGTCTCGCCCGAGGACGAGGACCGCGAGCTCCTCGAGAGCTTCGACATCGACTTCGGTGAGAACGCGGGTGACGAGGAGGATCTTGCGCCTCGTCCGCCCATCGTCACCGTCATGGGCCACGTCGACCACGGCAAGACGAAGCTGCTCGACGCGCTGCGCCACGCGAACGTCGTGGCGGGCGAGGCGGGCGGCATCACGCAGGCCATCGGCGCCTACCAGGTCGAGACCGAGGTCGACGGCGTCGAGCGCAAGGTGACCTTCATCGACACCCCGGGCCACGAGGCGTTCACCGCCATGCGTGCCCGCGGTGCGAAGTCCACCGACATCGCGGTGCTGGTCGTGGCCGCGGACGACGGTGTGATGCCGCAGACGATCGAGGCTCTCAACCACGCCAAGGCGGCCGAGGTCCCGATCGTCGTCGCGGTCAACAAGGTCGACAAGCCGAGCGCCGACCCCGTCAAGGTCCGCGGCCAGCTCACCGAGTTCGGGCTCATCCCCGAGGAGTACGGCGGCGACACGATGTTCGTCGACGTCTCCGCGACGGCCCGTACGGGTCTGGCGGAGCTCCTCGAGGCCATCATCCTGACGGCCGACGCCGAGCTCGACCTTCGGGCGAACCCGGACATGCCCGCACAGGGTGTGGCGATCGAGGCCCACCTCGACCGCGGCCGTGGACCTGTCGCGACCGTGCTCGTCCACCGTGGCACGCTCCACGTCGGCGACTCGATCGTCGCGGGTTCCGCGTACGGCCGTGTCCGCGCGATGATCAACGACCAGAGCGAGACGATCACATCCGCACCCCCGTCGACCCCGGTGCAGGTGCTGGGGCTGACGTCGGTCTCCGGTGCTGGTGACAACTTCCTCGTCGTCGAAGACGACAGGAAGGCGCGCCAGATCGCCGAGCGCCGCGAGTCGCGCATGCGGGCGGCCATGCTGTCCAAGTCCACCCGGCGCAAGACGCTCGACCAGCTGTTCGAGCAGCTCGCGAAGGGCGAGGTCCAGGAGCTCAAGCTCATCCTCAAGGGCGACACCGCAGGTTCGGTGGAGGCGCTGGAGGACGAGCTGCTCAAGATCGAGGTCGGCGACGACATCGGCGTGCGGATCATCGACCGTGGTGTCGGTGCGATCACCGAGACGAACGTCACGCTGGCTTCCGCCTCGGACGCCGTCATCATCGGCTACAACGTCCGGCCGCAGGGGAAGGCGACAGAGCTCGCCGACCGCGAAGGCGTGGACATCCGGTACTACTCGGTCATCTACCAGGCGATCGACGAGGTCGAGGCTGCCCTCAAGGGCATGCTCAAGCCGGTGTTCGCCGAGGAGGTCCGGGGACAGGCCGAGATCCGGGAGATCTTCCGCTCCTCCAAGGTCGGGATCATCGCGGGCTGCATGGTCATCGACGGCACCATCCGGCGTCACGCCAAGGCCCGCCTCCTGCGCGACGGCATCGTCATCACGGAGACGGACATCAACACGCTTCGCCGCGAGAAGGACGACGTCACCGAGGTGCGCGAGGGGTTCGAGTGCGGCTTGACGCTGCACAACTACTCCGACCTGCACATCGGCGACATCATCGAGACCTTCGAGATGGTGGAGAAGCCGCGCGTCTGAAGTGCGTGATGCTCGCCGGTCCCTCACCTGGGACCGGCGAGCTCCCACGCCGGAAGGGAGAACGATGACCAGCCCGCACGCGCTCAAGCGCGCCGAGCAGATCAAGCACATCGCCGCCGAGATGTTGGAGAAGCGGGTCAAGGACACCCGGCTCGGCTTCGTCACGATCACCGACGTGCGGCTCAGCAAGGACAACCACGACTGCACGCTCTTCTACACGGTCCTGGGGACCGATGAGGAGCGTGCCGACACCGCCGCCGCCCTCGAGGCGGCCCGCGGCCAGATCCGTACGGCCGTGTCTCGACGGCTCGCACTGAGGTTCGCGCCGACGATCTCGTTCGTCGCCGACGCCATGCCCGAGACGAGCGCCCACATGGAGGAGCTGCTCGCGCAGGCGCGCGCTGTCGACGAGGAGGTCGCCGCCAAGGCGGCCGGGGCCACGTACGCCGGCGAGCCGGACCCGTACCGCAAGCCGGCGGACCCCGACGACGTGGACGAGTGACGGACATCTCCGGCGTCGTCGTCGTCGACAAGCCCCAGGGCATCACGTCGCACGATGTCGTAGCCCGCGTCCGGCGCCTCGCGGGAACGCGGAAGGTCGGCCACGCCGGGACCCTCGACCCGATGGCGACCGGCGTCCTCGTCCTCGGCATAGGACGAGCGACCCGTCTGCTCGGCCAGCTCACGCTGCACGACAAGCGCTACCTGGCAACCGTACGGCTCGGCCAGGAGACGTCCACCGAGGACGCCGAGGGCACGACCGTCGCAGCCCTGGGTGCCTACGGCCTGGAGGAGGAGGCGGTACGGAAGGCCGCCTCGGCCTTCCTCGGGGAGATCGACCAGGTGCCGAGCGCCGTGTCGGCGATCAAGGTCGACGGCGTCCGCTCGTACCGGCGGGTGCGTTCCGGGGAGGACGTCGAGCTCCCCGCCCGCCGCGTCACGATCACCCGGCTGGACGTCGGGGCGGTCACCCCGGGCCTGACGTCGGACGGTGTCCCCGTCCTCGACGTGGAGCTGGACGTCGAGTGCTCCTCCGGGACGTACATCCGGGCCCTCGCCCGTGACCTGGGCGACGCGCTCGGTGTGGGCGGCCACCTCGCGGTGCTGCGGCGCACCCGCGTCGGGCCTTTCACCCTGGACGACGCGCAGCTCGGCCCCGACCTCGACGTCGCGCGCATCCCCGACGACGCCTGGCTCACCCCGGCCCAGGCGGCCACGCGCTGCCTGCCCTCGGTGACGGTCGACGCGGCGGAGGCGCTGGACGTTGCTCACGGCCGGGGGCTCGACCGTCAGCTCGAGGGGGTCACGGCGGTGATCGGTCCGGCCGGGACGCTGCTCGCGCTGTACCGTCCAGCAGGGGACCGTGCGGTCCCCGAGACTGTGTTCGTCGATGGGGAGGGTCAGTGATCACGGGTGGTCCGACAGTGGTGGCGATCGGGAACTTCGACGGCGTCCACCTCGGACATCGCGAGGTGCTGACCGCCGCGCGTGCCCTGCGGCCCGATGCGCCGCTCGTCGCCGTGACCTTCTGGCCGCACCCCATGGTGGTGCTGCGCCCCGACGCGGCGCCCGAGCTGCTGTGCGACCTGCCGGAGCGCATCGAGCTGCTCCGTCACGCCGGCGCCGACGAGGTCCGCGTCGTCGAGTTCTCGCGTCGGGTCGCCGACTGGTCGCCGCAGGAGTTCGTCGACCACGTCCTCAGCCCCCTGCATCCGGCAACCGTCGTGGTGGGGGAGAACTTCCGGTTCGGCCGGGGCGCGCTGGGGACGGTGGAGACGCTGCGCGAGCTCGGGGAGGGCAGGTTCGACGTCGTCGCGCTGCCCCTCGTCAGCGACGCGTCCGCGCTCTCGTCGACCCGGGTCCGGCGCGCGCTCGACGACGGGGACGTCGAGGGCGCCACGCACATCCTCGGCCGGCCGTTCCGCTACACCGGCATCGTCGTGATGGGCGACCAGCGGGGTCGTACCCTCGGCTACCCGACCGCCAACCTCACCGTCCCCGGCGGACACGCGTGCCCGGCGGACGGGGTGTACGCGGGGTGGCTGACGGTACTCGAGACACCTGGCGCCGAGCCCATGGCCGCGGCGATCTCCGTCGGCACCAACCCGACGTTCGACGGGGTCGAGCGGCGCGTCGAGACGTACGTGCTGGACCGAACCGACCTCGAGCTGTACGGGTGTCGCATCGGGGTGGACTTCATCGCGCGGCTGCGCGGCCAGGTGAAGTTCGACTCCCTCGAGGACCTCATCGTGCAGATGGACGCGGACGTCGTCAGGGCGCGCGAGGTGCTCGGCGTCGAGGCGTCTCAGAACCTGACGAGGGGCCTCAGAACTGACGAGGGGCCTCAGAACTGACGCAGGCGCTTGCGGTAGATCGCGTCGTGGAAGACCTCGCCGGTGGCTCCCTCGGGCTCATCCGGACCGACGATGCGGTGGTTGCCCGTGGGCTCGTAGCCCAGCGACA
>JACRAA010000334.1 GCA_016213595.1 Actinomycetota bacterium
CGAAGACGTGGGTGGAACCGAACCGACCGGCGTCCTGCCAGTCGACCGGCACCTCGATGTCGTGCTCGGTGATCCGGTAGTCGGTGATGTCGTACGGCGCCATGCGCCCCATTCTTCTCGTAGGGGCGGGCATGGATCGAGGGGCCACGCGCCGCTGGTGATGATCGCCATTCACCAAGCCGCCACTCAGGGAGTGGGGTGCGGTCGAGGACCCCTCGAGGTATGGGACGGGAGCCGAGCTCCCGTGGATGTCAGCGGACGGAGGCGAGACGCCCCAGCGGGGCGCCGACGTGCTCGATGCCACCTGTGGGGATGCGCAGCATGCGCCACGTGTGAGCGCGCTGCTGAGGGGGACGAGGAGGCTCATCCATGCGGATGAAATCGAGGTCAGCAATGAGACGCTGACGGTCGCGATCGACGATGCGTGGCCCGAACATGACACCATCGTGCCTCCGCTGAAGCATTCGCCACAAGCAATAATTACCGAACATTCATTCGGCGATGCCGTACGGTGTGGACATGCTCGATCTCAACCGTCTGCGCATCCTCAGAGCCGTCATCGCGAGCGGTTCGGTGAGCGAGACCGCGCGTCGACTCGGGTACCGTCCCTCGACCGTCAGCCAGCACCTGCACACCCTCGAGAGGGAGGTCGGGTTCACCCTGGTCGAGCGTGTGGGGCGTGGCATCGTCCCTACCCCGGCCGCCATCCACCTGGGCGCGGCTAGCGCAGATGCCCTCGCCGCGATGGCTCACCTCACCGCGACTGTGCAGGACCTGCGCGAGGGGTCGGTCGCGAGCCTGACGATCGGGTCCTTCGCCTCCGCCGCGTACGCATGGATGCCGAGCATCGCGCGGACGTTGCGCCAGGAGTTCCCCGGGCTGACCCTCGAGCTCACCATCGTGGACATGCCCGAAGGCGCCGACGGCACGGTCGACCTCGAGGTGCGCAGCGAGTTCACCTCCGACACCGCGCGCGTGCCGCCCGGCTACCGACGGACGATCATCGGAGCGGACGACTACCTCGTCGCGCTCCCTCCCGACCACGAGCTCGCGGACCGGGACGTCATCGCTCTGGCGGAGCTCGGCGGCCACGACTGGGTCGAGTACGACTTCCGCGACGACATCTCCACCGAGATCATCAAGCACGCCTGCTCCTCCGCGGGCATCACGCCCCGCCACGTCGCGCGGGCGGAGGACCACGTCACCGGGCTGGCCTTCGTGGCCGCCGGCATCGGGCTGGCGCTGGTGCCGGCTCTCGTCGCGTCATGGTCTGGCTTCGACATCCGCTACGTACGGCTCATCAACCCCACGCCTCAGCGCCGGATCGTGGCGCTCATGAAGGACTCGATGCGTACGAACCAGGCGGCACAACGGACCATCGAGCTGCTGGGCTACCTGGGCTCGGAGCTGGCCGACGTCGACCCGTCCGACTTCCCCGTACGGTGGTGAGCGTCGTGCTCCGCCTGGGAGCCACCTCGGTCCTCAGTCGAGGGCGAGCCGCAGGCCGAAGCCCGCGATGACCGTCCCAACGACCGCGTCGATGCCCCGGACGACCCGCGGCCGTTCGAGCCAGCCCCGCAGGGACCGGGCCAGAAGCAGGACGGCGCCCAGCCACAGCGTGCCCTCGGCTACGTGGACGGCCGCGAGCGACAAGCCCCAGGTGAGGTGCGGTGCGTCGACCGGGATGAGCTGGGGCAGGATCGCGAGGTAGAAGGCGCCCACCTTCGGGTTGAGCAGGTTCGTCAGCAGCCCCTGGCGCCAGCCCGCGCCGATCGTGTCCTTGACCCCCGTGGCCACGGCCCTGCCCTGGACGTGTCCCCGGATCGCCGACCACACCAGTCGCAGCCCGAGGTAGACGAGGTACGCCGCGCCTGCCAGCCGGACGATCGTGTAGGCGACCTGCGAGGCCGCCAGCAGTGCGCTCACGCCGACCGCAGTGAGACCGCCCCATACCAGCACACCGCAGCCGATCCCTAGGATCGCTCCCCACGCGCGCGCCCGCCCGGCGACGGCGGCCGACCTGAGCACGAGGGCGGTGTCGACACCCGGCGTGACCGTGAGCAGCGCGACCACCAGGGCGAACTGCGACAGGGTGTGAAGGGTGGGGAACACGTGCCGATGCTAGGGGTCACGCCCCTGCCCCCTGGCGGCCGTCTCGGCGGCAGGCGTGCCAGGCTGGGAGGCATGGGCGAGATCATCGTCGTCAGCGGACCACCCGGCGTCGGGAAGTCGACGACAGCAGCTGCGATCGCCGACAGCTACGACCCGAGCGCTCTGGTCCGGGGTGACGACTTCTTCGGCTTCCTACGAAGTGGCCGCGTCGAACCGTGGCTGGCCGAGGCCGACGAGCAGAACCGCGCAGTGATCGCGGCCGCCGCCGCCGCCTGCGGGAGGCTGGCCGAGCGGTACACGGTCGTCTACGACGGGGTGCTGTGGCCGCCGTACGCCGCCCTGTTCGCGGCCGAGGCCGGGGCCGGCTTCCACTACGCGCTGCTGCTGCCGCCCCTCGAGGTGACGCTGGAGCGGGTGCGGGCCCGGACCCAGCACCCGTTCGCCGACGTGGCGGTCGCCACGGACATGTGGCACTCGTTCGAGAGCGCCCCCCGGCTCGCTCCGCCGCTCAACGCGCTCGCGGCGCCGTACGAGGTGGCGGCCGAGGTCGTACGACTCGTGGCGGCCGGCACGATCCGTACCGGCGGCTGACGGGCGCCGACGCGCCTGACGCACCCGTCGTGCAAGACTCCTCGGCGTGCTGACCGTGACTGTGCCCGACCAGGAGCTGTACGACCGTCTGGACGACCTGCGGGACCGCGTGGAGCTCGTGCTGTGGGACCTGCTCGAGCCGCTGCCGCCCGACGTCGCCGAGCGCGTCCGCGCCGTACAGATCGGCCACTACTGGGCGGCCCCCGAACGCTGGAGGAGGCTGTACGAGGCGCCGAACCTCGCGTACGTCATGCTGCCCTCCGCCGGCTTCGAGCACGCGGTGCCGCGGATCCCTCCCGGCGTCACGCTGTGCAACGGACGCGGCGTGCACTCGACCGGAACCGCCGAGCTCGCGGTGGCGCTGGTCCTGGCCTCGCAGCGCGGCCTGGTCGACGCGCTCGCCGCGCAGCGTGAAGGCCTGTGGCACAACCCGCCCCTGCGGTCCCTCGCTGACCGGCGCGTGCTGGTCGTCGGCGCCGGGTCGGTCGCCCAGGCCGTCGCCGACCGGCTCCGCCCCTTCGAGGTCGAGATCACACTGGTCGCCCGTACCGCCCGTGACGGCATCCACCCCATCGGGGAGCTCGCGACCCTGCTGTCCCGGGCCGACATCGTCGTGCTCACCGTGCCCGGCGGAAGCGAGACGTACCACCTGCTGGATGCCGAGATGCTTGCGCGGCTGCCCGACGCGGCGCTCGTCGTCAACGTCGCGCGCGGCTCGGTCATCGACCAGGACGCGCTGCTGGCCGAGCTCTCCTCCGGGCGCCTGCGGGCCGCCCTCGACGTCACCGAGCCTGAGCCGCTCCCGGCCGACCATCCGCTGTGGTCTGCGCCGAACACGATCATCACCGCCCACCAGGGCGGGAACACGGACGCGACGTACGGCCGGGTGGAGGCGCTCGTCCGCCGCCAGATCGGACACCTACTCGCCGGCGAGGAGCCTGAGAACATCGTGGCCCGGCTGTAGGCGTGTCCTGCGGCCGTGACCTCGCCGCCGGCCGACGGCGAGCCGGAGACGCCTAGCCGCAGAGGGGCAGCGGACGCTACCCGCCGGCGCC
>JACRAA010000335.1 GCA_016213595.1 Actinomycetota bacterium
GTCGAGGCCGTCCAGGATGGATTCAGTCATGCCTGCTCAACGATCCACGGCGGCGCGGGTGATGGGGATGTGTCTCACTCCACGTCGTCGTCGGCGCCCAGCGGCTCACGGGAGATCGGGCAGCTCATGCAGCGCGGTCCGCCGCGGCCCGAGCCCAGCTCGGAGCCGGCAATCCTGACGACCTCGATGCCGGCGTCCTCGAGCCGGTCGTTGGTCTCGTCGTTGCGCTCGTAGGCGACCGCGACGCGGGGTGCGAGGGCCAGGGTGTTGTTGCCGTCGTCCCACTGCTCGCGCTCCGCGGTCACCGGGTCGAGGCCGGTGTCGATCTGGTGCAGCGTGTCGATCTGCATCGCCTTGGCGGCTGCCACGAGGAAGGGTTCGGAGTCGCTGACGTCGAGGGAGAGGTCCGACTCGTCGGAGCCCTTCTCGCGCAGCGTCACGGTCACCGCACGCAGCGTGTCGGCGACGTTGGGGTACATCACGACCTTGTCGACGTCGACCATCGTGCACACCGTGTCGAGGTGCATCGTCGCGCGCTCCTGCGCGATCGGCACGGCCAGGACGGTGTGGGCCAGCCCCGCGTGGAAGACCTGGCGGGCGAACCGCTCGACGCCGGCAGGAGTCGTACGCTCCCCGACGCCGACCGCGATCACGCCGGGCGCGAGGAGGAGGACGTCGCCACCCTCGACGTGCTCGTTGTGCCAGCCGTGGATCTTGCGGGTGCCGGCGAAGCGCGGGTGCTCGGTGTAGATCAGCTCGGTCAGCTGGGTCTCGCGCTTGCGCGCGGGCATCGCCAGGCTGGTGACCGCCACCCGGTCCTGCACCCACACGCTGGAGTCGCGCGTGAAGAGGAGGTTGGGGAGCGGGTCGATGAGGAAGTCGTGGGGGTCGAGCAGGCTGGTGACCAGGCCGTGGCCGCCCTTGACCTCGTCGTTGCGGATGCCTGAGGTGAGGGTGTCCGTGAGCTCGGCCGGGGACTGGTCGCGGAGCGCCTGGGCGAGGTAGCGGCGCATCGTGTCGCCGAGGTGGAGGCCCGACAGCGCGCTGGTGATCGCGTGGTTGCGGGCCAGCCCGCTCTCGAGGGTCTCGGTCAGCAGCTCGGTCAGGTAGAGCACCTCGACCCCGCGCTCGCGCAAGGTCGCGGCGAACGCGTCGTGCTCGTCCTGCGCGCGGCTGACCCAGGGGATGCCGTCGAAGAGGAGCCGGTCGTTGTTGCGGGGCGTGAGCCGCTTGAGCTCGTTGCCGGGCCGGTGCAGCATCACCGTGGCCAGGCGGCCGACCTCGCTGTCGGCGCCGTGGGGGGCAGGGGTGGAGACCATGACGGGACTCTAGCGGTGCCCCACCGCGACACGTGTCCGGGAAGTGGTCCTCCCGCCGGGGAGCCAGGGGCCATGTCGCGGACACGTGTGGTCGTACGCCGTCATGCCGCGTCGGCGAAGCCCGGGAAGTGCGGACGCCAGTCGTCGAGCAGTCACAGCGGGACGCCCGGCAGTCCCCGGGCCAGCAGCACCCGGTGCACGCGACGCAGGGTCCGGAGCGGGTCCTTGAAGATGCCGGAGCTGACCACCACCACCAGGCGCCAGTCGTCGTCATCCATGTCGGCGCGACGTTCGAGGTCCTCTTCCCAGTTCTCGATCACCTCGACATGGAGCTTGCCGTTGTACTCGACGGCGACACGAACGGCGGGATAGGAGAGGTCGTACATCCGGATCACCTCGCCGTCCTCGGCGCGGGTCTTGAGGTTGATCTCCGGCTCCGGCAGGCCGGCCAGGACCATGAGCATGCGCAGACGGGTCTCCATCGGCGAGTCGACGCCGGCCCGGACGTAGCGGGCCGCGACCAACGCCTTGCGGCGATCCTTGTGGCGGCTTCGGCCACAGGTGCGCACGAGCTGCTCGGGTGTCACGCCGCGTCGCCGCGCCAGCCAGTCGCCGACCACGACCAGGTCCACCAGCGTCAGCTGCCCGCTCAGCTCGATGAACATCTGGGCGTCCCCCGAGATGCGCATGCCGCTCTCGACGACGACGCCCGTCGGGTCACCCACGTGGCACCGGACTCCTCGGTGGTTCCGTCGCAGCTTCTGGTGGCGGACGCTGACGTGCTCGTCAGCGATGGTGGGGATCGGCGCGCCCTTCACCCGTGCCGCAGAGGCGTGGCTCGCCCACGCGTCGGTCACGTGCAGGGCAAGGGCACCCCGGACGCGCTGGACCGGCGTCGGCGTGGTCGCTGCCGAGACGAGGACGTTGCGGAACAGCCGGCGGTAGCCGGGCCCTCGCAGTGCCTTGGGGGTCAAGCCGTTGTCGAGGCCGACGGCGCGGAGGAACGGTTGCTGTGGATCGAAGGCCATCACCACAGGTTCGGCGATCTGGGCGGCCGCCGTCGGGCATCATCCACAGGCCTGGCCGCTGGCGCGGACACGTGTCCGAGACGTTGCCCCCGGCGGCCGCGGTCGTGGGCCACATCGCGGACACGTGTCCGCGACGTCAGGTGGAGCTAGCCGGTCAGCGCGTCATCTCCCA
>JACRAA010000332.1 GCA_016213595.1 Actinomycetota bacterium
GACGCTTCCCACGTCGACGGAGATGGCGACGAAGGCCATCGCAACAACCATCCAGATGGCGACGACTACCGCCACGGCGCCACGTTCGCGCCTGCCTGGTCTCCTCAGCCTCCGCATGCCATGCTCGCTTTCCCGGTGAGAGTGATGTTGCTGCCGAGGACCCCGTCCAGAAGGCCGGTCAGCGAGTGGTACTGATACTTGAGGACCAGGGTTGTCTGAGCTCCTGGCGTACAGGGGGCACCCGCGACGGGGGTTGCAGGTGGGACTGCCACGCTTATCGTCGCGCTGGCCACTTTGGTCGGGTCAGGGGTCGCCTGGTCAGCAAGCTGAATGGCCTGCTGCTGGAGCTGGGCGGTGGTGTAGCCGGTCGTCGACCAGTTGATCGCATAGTTGCGGACGCCCACACGCGCAGCGCCGGCCACAGAGGACTGGATGAAGAAGGCGTAGCCGAACTCCATGATCCCGAACATGATCATGACGAGCACGGGCATCACGAGGGCGAACTCGACAGCGGCGGCACCACGCTCACGCCGCCGGTGCAAATGGTGTCTCACCATGAACATCCGAGCCAGTGCAGGAGAACTGGCCCGTGCCTCCCCCCCAGGTTGCACTCATCTGGTCGGAGGGTAGCAGCGCCTGCTCATCCAGCGAAAGAGTTATGAGCGGCTTCCCACGCGCCTGCCCGTCTGCGGGCACAGGGAGGCGATCAGGGAATGCGGAACGTCAGCCGCTCGGGGGGACGGATATGACGACCACATCGGGGGGATGACGGGCCCTACCCAGCGCGATCGGCTTGCACACATCCGTTGCCACATCGAGACCGAACCGTAATCTGGGACATCGGGAAGGGGGGCCTTATCTCTGGCATCCTGAGAATCACCACACAGTGGTCGATGGCCTGGGGGGTTGCAGGGGATGGTCCCGCAGCCCCTTGGTGCCGTTCTGGCCCCTTTCGCTCCCGTCTGAGACGTACCCGGAGCAGCGCTGTGTCTCTCGAGCCGTCAGGCGTCGGGTCGCGCCGTCAGGACACGGCCTCGACGGCGGGTGCGCGCGTGGACTCCGTGCCGCGGTCGAACGTCCCCGCGCCCATCCGGCCCGTGACCAGCGAGAACCCGAGGCCGAGCACGAGGTAACCGACCGCGAGGCCCAGGAAGATCGGCAGTGAGACCCCGTCCGGCGGGAGCAGCAGGGAGGCCAGGACCGCAGCCAGCACGAGTGCCGCGTTGAAGATCATGTCGTACAGGATGAACACACGACCCTTGTAGCTGTCATCGATGTGGGCCTGCACCAGCGTGTCCGTACAGATCTTGAACGACTGGGACGCGAGGCCCAGCAGGAACGACGCCGCGACGAGCGACACCTGCTGGAACACCGCGCCGGGGAAGGCCTGAACCACGGCAGCGAAGACGGTGAGCACGATCATCCAGCGCCGTACGCCCACCCGTGAGGCCATGGGAGGCGTGACGGCAGAGGCGGCGAGGAAGCCGATCCCGGTGGCGAGCGCCCAGATGCTGAGGTCGGCCATGGCTGGGTTGACATCGGCGACCGTGTGGAAGTGGTTGCGGTAGATGAGGATCGTGCCCACCATCGCGACCCCCCAGAGGACCCGCTGGAGACCGATCATGCCGAGACCGAGTGCGGCTGGACGGTGGTGGGCGAGGTGTCCGATGGCGGCCTTCAAGCCGCGCAGCACGTCGGTTGCGGTGTGGTGGTGGCGGTGGTCCGGTCCCAGGGCCGGGCGGCTGAACCGGCTGGCGAGGAACGCCGAGGTGGCGAAGCCCACCGACGCCAGGAGGAACGCGAACGCGTCGGCCTGGTACACCGGGAGCCACCTGCCGAGCACGAAGCGTGACCCGAACACCACGCCACCGCCGATGACCGCGCCCAGCGGCCCGACGAGGGGCATGACGGTGTTGGCGGACAGGTACTCGTCGGGGTCGACGGTGTGGGCGAGGGCGGAGGAGATCGCCGCGAGCAGGAAGCGGTTCGCGCTCAGGGCGAGAAGCGCGACGCCTGCGAGCCCGAGCTGCACGGGGCCGGAGCGGTTTCCGCTGCCGACGAGGACGCAGATCACAAGGGCCAGCACGACGCGCGTCGAGTCGGTGAGGACGAGGATCTGGCGCCGCGACCAGCGGTCGAGGACCGTCGACACGAACGGCCCCAGCACGCTGAACGGCAACAGGGTGAGAGCGAGCACCGCGGCGATCGCGCCGGCGGTGGGCTGCTGGTACGGGGAGAACAGGACGTACGAGGCCAGCCCGACCTGGACGCAGCCGTCAGCGGTCTGGGTGACGATGCGCAGCAGGAGGAGCCTGCGGAACGCTTCGTGGCGCCACAGCCGGGCGACGCTCGAGAAGACTCGCACGTGGGCTCCTGTTCAGGCCGCCTCCGGCAGGCGCCCGCTGAATGGTACCTGGCAGGGCCGGCGATGCGGCGGTACCGTTCGGGAAGGCCAGGGGTCGTTGGGGACGAGCATCAGGAGGCCATGTGGTGGGCAACGCGTCGAGCGGTCGTGCCGAGGACGCCCGGAAGCGGGCGGATCTCGCGGCGGCGTCGGGACGGTACGAGTCGGAGCGGGCGCAGGTCCTCATCGACGCCTTCGTCGCGAAGGCCATGGAGCTCGGCATCGACCCGGAGCCCCTCCGGGCCCGAACGTTCGAGGGCGCGGAGGTGAAGACCGACAAGGTCGGCTGGTACATCCGCAAGAACCGTTCCATCGCCGTCGGCACCGACGGCGGCTACTACCAGCTCACGGTGCCGGGCGGATCGGGGCTGCTCCAGCGGCTGCGGGGGGTGAAGCTGTCGGCCACCCCGCCGCCACTGATCGTCGGCAGAGGAGGCCGCGACGGCGAGACCGGCGATCTCAGCGAGTTCCTCGAGCGAGTGCTGGCGCGGAAGCGCTGACGGGCTGTACCTCGCGGCCCGAGGGGTCAGGCCCGCGCCCGAGGCCGCCCTTCGATGGCCTCCTGAATGGCTCGTACGGTCTCGTCGTCGAGGTCGATGCCAAGGACGCGGGCGTGACGGATGAGCTGGAGCACGATGCGTTCCACCTCGGGACGGTTGCCGGCTCGGTGTTCGGTGCGCAGCCGCAGGGTCATGAGAAGCTCGTCCCCGGGAGCCGCGACGAGGGCTCGGGCCGCCGCCCAGCGCGCGAGGTCCAGGTCACCCTGATTGAGCGCCGTCTCGCCGACCTGCACGCCGATGTCCCGGATCATGCTGACCATGTCCGTACGGAGCTCCTCCGCCCAGTGCCACTGGCCCGGTGCGGCATCAGCGAGCGGCGCGCCGCGGACGAGCTTCAACGCCGACACCAGCGTCGTCACGGGGACGCGGTTGATGCCTGGGCTGACGAGTGCCTGGAGCCGTTGCCAGTCCGAGCTGACGAGGGGATCCAGGTACAGGCGGCCGGTGTACGCCTCGGGCAGGTAGGTGGTGCCGTCGCGGCCCGTACCGAGCCAGCCGCGGAGGCGGCTGACGTTCGACCGTCTGGTCCCCTCCGCGACGAGCAGCGCCGACGCCATGTGGCTGGCGGTTGCGCCCGGATGCTCCACCATCCACGCGCAGTACTCGATGCAGGAGCGTTCGGCCCGGGCCGGAGGCGGCCCAGCCGCACCCCGCAGCTGGATGGGCCCGAGGAGCATCAGGGTGGGGTGGCAGAAGTCAGTGACTCCCGGACTGTCGTCGCCCACGTCGACGGCCTCCTTCATCGGTACAGCGTGGCGGGGCAGAAGCGGGAGGACGTTGTCGGGCGAGTCCTCCCAGGCGTACCAGGGCGCCGGTTCGGTCTCGCCGCTCCCGGACGTGCGGAGCAGGTCGACGACGCCGGCCGTGCCGAGCGCCGACAGCGACACGGGACGGAGGCGTACGCCAGCAGGCTCAAGCAGGGCGTGCTCCGCGGAGCCTGTGAGGTGAGCGCCGAGGCGCGGCGCGACGGCATGGCCGGACGCCGCCTGCACGAGGATCGCCGATACAGCGGTACGGGGCTCTCCCCCCAGCACCTCCTCGACGCGCAGCCTCGACGTGTCGTCGACCGCGCCGAGCACGTACACAGTCGGCCACCATGCATCCCGAGCGTCAGGGTCGAGCCGGGCATCCTCAAGGGTCCATCCCGACGCGAGAAGCTCGTCCCGCTGCCGGGTCACCGTCTGGACGAGGTCGTCGACAGCGGCACCGGCCGTGGGCAGAAACACGATCGTCTCGAGCTCCGCAGCGGCGAGCGCCTCCCCGATCCCGCCCGTCGCCACGATCCTGGCCCCACCTCCGGGGCCGCTGGTGTCCCGGGAGGGTCCGCACGCGAGCTCCAGCGCCCACGCGCAGGCCGTCCCCCACGCGGCCTCCTCGTCGTCGAGCTCGATCGTCACCAAGCGGTGGGCTTCCAGGTCTATGTCGACCGGACCGCCCATGGCGAGTCCCGCGGTGACGACGGCCAAGGCCACCTCGGTGGCGGCGTGACGCGGCTGTTGGACGCTGGCAGTCGCCACTGGGCTCTCTTCCGAAGGCTGTGTCGCCCGCCCCGCACCCGGCATGAAGAGCGGCGCCGAGGCGTCTTCCGAGGGGAGTGGCTGGTCCTCCCCGGGCGCCTCCCGCTCACGATGGGCAGCGTCCAACCGCATAGCAAGAGGAGACAGGCTCGCGACGCCGAGAGCTGACTCCACTGACCGCGTCGGAGCCTGTGGGAAGAGGATCCGACGCCCTGGTGGCCGGAGAGCGAGCTGCACGTCGCGTCGACGCCGTACGGTACGGACGAGCCCAGCGGCGAGACCGGCCCCGATGGTGCCGAGCACACCCAGTGCGAGGGCCTGCGACGCGGTGAGGCTGCGGGCATCGTCGTCCGGTTCACCAGCCCTGACAGTCGGTGCCGTGGGCGGCACGCCCCCAGCCTCGGGAGAGGCGGCAGGGTGCGAGTCCGATGCCTTCCCGGCTGTTGCACCATCCGCGAGGGCGACGACGTCGCTCGTCGGAGCGCTCCCGGTCGGGGGTCGGGATGGCTCCATGGGCTGGCACTGCGGCAGCATCGCCGGAACCGCTACAGGCATCGCCGGTGGGACGAGGCCTGGTGTCGTCGCTGCCGCCACCGCTCCCGGTGAGCGCAGCGTGGAGCCGGGCACCCTGAGTCGCCAGCCCGGGTGGATGAGGTTGGGGTCCTCGATGCGGTCACGGTTGAGGGCGAAGATCTCAGGCCAGCGAGCCCCGTCTCCGAGGCGAAGGGCAGCGAGCTTCCACAGCGAGTCGCCACGTACCACGACGACCTCGCTCGCCCCGTCTCCCGAGGCGACGTCCGGGAGGGTCGAACCGGTCGTCGGCGCGACGACACGGGCTGCCCTGCCGCTCGCGGCCGACACGGGCGGGGCGGCCTCCGCCGGGCGGTCCATCACGGCCGATGCTGTGACGGGGGCGACGACTGCTGCCGCCGCGTAGCGTGACAGTCCGACGCCGAGACCTGCGGTCGTCGCCGAGATGACGAGGCCGCGGACGAGCAGCCGCGGCAGGTCCAGACCCGGCAGCCGTACGGGGCGATGAGGTCGCTGGGCACGGAGAGCCCTGATCGCGTCGGCCTGTTCGGCCAGCTCGACGACGACCGAGACAGCCACGAGCGCCCAGGCGACCCAGCCGGCGAGGGAGAGCATCCCGAGCAGCAGCCGCCCGTCGTCCGGCACCGTGAACGCGTGAGCCCAGTCGATGCTCCACAGCAGACTGAGCCTTCCCCAAGCCGTCATCGCCCAGGGGGCACCCACGAGGACGGCCACGAGAACGGCTACGGCTGCCACGCCGCTGAAGACCCGAGTCATAGCACGCATGACGCTCCTCCAGTGCAGGAGAGGGCTGTGATGGCCTTCGTCATGGCGACCTCGAGGGGTGGTTGGGGGTGCTGCCGGTCTCCACCATTCCTAAACCGGCCTCCGGCGCCGATGCAAGCAACCCTGTGGACAACTCCTCGGCGGATCAGTGCCATCACCGTTCCACGCCCCCCACGACCCGGACGACCCGGACCTCCGCCCGCGCGGTCACGACCAGCCGGTCGATGCCGATGACCCCGAGGAACCTCGTGGTGTACGTCGCCTGTGCCGTCACCGTGACCGTCGTACCGCCCGCAGTGATCGTCGCGTCCCCCACCATCCCGGAGGCCGACACGTACGTCCTGGCCGCTGCGACCGCCTCCGCAGGGCTTGCGGCGGCCGACAGCCCCCGCACACCACTGGCGGCGTCGATCTGCTGACCAGCCGTACGCGCCGCGCTGGCCGCCACGTCGTGCGCGTGCTGCTGGGCGTACACCTGTCCGGAAAGGTCCACGGCGAGGCCGACCAGGACGACCATGACGAACGACGCCAGGGCGAGCCAGATGGTGACTGACCCTCGCTCGTCGGCTCCCAGGGGACGGTGCATCAGCGCCCCCGGTACGTATCGAGGGGGCTGTCCATCGTCACCGTGATGGGGATCGTCCCGGGCAGCCCCGGGATCACGAGGTCGGAGAGGTCCACGTCACAGCTCACCGTGACGCTCACCGTCGCCGGGACGCCGACCGGCCTCGCGAACTGGGAGGTGTCGGCGGAGATGCGAAGCAGGGCGCAGTGCAGCCCCTGGTTGTCCACGACTGCGGTCGTGCCCGCTCTGGCGGCCTGGTCCGCCAGCGCCTGCGTCCGTGCGATCGAGGCCGACCTCGCGCCTTCCGCCGCGGCTGCCTCGACCGCCTCCCGGGCCAGTGCCACTCGGCCCGCACCCAGGATCAGGGCCAGGAAAAGGAGGAAGGCGGGCACCCCGACGGCCGTCTCGATGGCTGCGGAGGCACGGTCGGTCGTGGTCATCCCACGACCCGTTCGACCGGCATGGCCGCCGACTGCGTGACGACCGGGACCCAGCCGGGGAGGACGCTCAACGTCGTGGCCGAGACCGTGACCGCCGCCGTCGTCCCCGTCCGCCGAGCGCTGACCGTGACCGCCGTGAGCCCCGTCGAGGATGCGGCGACGAAGCGCTCGGCCGTACGGACCCCTCGGTCAGCGGTACCCCTCTCCGAGGCCGCCTCCCGCGCGCCCTCCTGGGCGGCGGCCAACGCCACGGCGCGTCCCTGCGAGATGAGGGCCGCCTGCATACCGACGAACATCAGGGCGAACAGGGCGGGGAGCAGGACCACCATCTCGATGCTCGCCGAGCCGCGGTCGGAGGTCCGGTGCGACCGAAGCAGTCGACACGACCACCCACCACCAGGGGTCCTCACCTGATCTTGCCCGCCTGCGCCGTCACGTAGTTCGTGATCGCTGTCACGACGATCGCGACGATGCCGATCACGGCAACTGCCCAGATGACCTGCTCGATCGTCACGGACCCGCGTTCGGAGTCCCGCCTCACGGCAGTCGCCAGGACCTGCTGCTGGGTGGCGAGGTAGTCGCCGAGCCGGAACGCGAGGACGTGGCAGCGCGCAAGGATGCGCATGGTGGTCTCCTTCGTGGACAAGGTTCTTCAGGTACGGCAGCGGGTCGCGCCTCATGGGGCCATCACCCTGAGCAGTGCGGGTGTCACGAGGATGACGAGGAAGATCACGCCGAGCAGGCTCATCGGGATGGACAGCTTCTCGCCGACGGCGTTCGCCACCGCGACCTCGTCGTTGAGCATCGCGGTCCTCATCGCCGTGGAGCGCGCCCGTAGCTGCCCGTACACCTGCGCCCCCTCCTCGCCGCTGAGCCGCATGATGTCGGCCAGGTCGGCGAGCTCGGTGACGCCGAGGTCGTACGAGAGGCGGCGCAGGGCGTCCCACGGCTGCTCCCCGCTCCAGCTCGAGTAGGCGAGCTCCTCTCGAAGCCTCCGGAAGACCCAGCTGTCACCGACGGCGGCGGCGACCTCCAGTGCCTGTCTCGGCCCGGACCCCGAGCTGCGCTCGAGCGCCACGAGGTCGATGTACGCGCCCAGGGTCCGGATGAACTCGGACCGCGCTCGCTGGGCGTCGTCGCGGACGTTGTGGTTGGGCAGCAGGAAGAGGCCGGCGGCGAGCAATGCGGTCGCGCCGACGGGAAGGAGCAGCGGCAGGCGCCAGCCGAGCACCACGAACAGCAGGGACAGCAGCGGCGCGGCCACACCGCCGACAAGCGCGACGAGCAGCTTCTGGCCGTAGAACCGCATCAACGGGATCCTCAGCAGCGCCAGCTCCTGGTCGAGGGGCCTCCCCCAGATGGCGGCAGGCAGCATGCGGACACCCCAGCGGCCCAGACGGTCGGCCGGTGCGACGCCTCCGAGGTCCACGCTGCGGCCCGCCCGTCCTCCCTGGTCGGGGGACAGTCGGCCTACGACGTCGGCGAGGTCCGGACGGACGCGTACGAGCCGTACGACAGCGAGTGACACGCCTCCGCCGAGAAGCCCGCCGCCGACAAGCGCGAGCTGCAGTCCGGTCATCATCGCGTCGCCTCCCGCCCGGCCTGCCCGCCGATGAACCGCGGCAGGCGGCGACCCGCAGCCATATGCCTCATCCACACGAGCACGCCCGCGTACGCCGCGAGCATGAGAGCGAGGACGAGCTGTCCGGGGCCGCTGCGGTACGGGGCGACGTAGTCGCCGGTCATTGCCAGCACGGTGAGCACCACGACCGTGATGAGCGTCACCCATCGGGCCGTGGTCCGCGGCTTGGCCCGGTCTGCCTCGACTGCTCTGCGCGCCCTCACGTCGGCGGCGACGGACTCGGCCAGGCTCTCGAGCACGTCGGCGAGACCGGACCCGCGTCGCCGGGCGGCGAGGATCAGGTTGGCCGCGATGAGGTCCCCGGTGGAGTCGTCGAGCTCGTCGGCGAGGGCGCGAAGCGCAGCCTCGGTGGACCAGCGCGCCCGCAGCCTGGCCACGAGCCGGGAGACCTCGGGCCGGACCTGGCCGGGGGCCGAGCGCAGGGTCGCGATGAGTGCCTGCTCGAGGCCCACGCCGGCCGTGAGCACTCCCGCCAGCGACCGGATCCACTCCTCCATCGCCTCGAGCCGGGCGATCCGCTCGCCGCCGTCGGACGCCGAGAGCAGGACGGGCAACCCGAGCGCGGCCACGGGAAGGACGACCACGGCGAGCAGCCACCCGGTGGTCAGCGCGACGACCAGGCCGAGGACGGTCCCTGCCGCCAGGAGCGTCAACGACCGACGAGACAGCCGCGGGAGCCGTCGGTGGGCTGACGGGCGTACATCTCGCTGCGGGGACGGGACCAGCCCGAGGACGATGCCGATGAGGCCGGCGACGACCAGGCCTCCCCCCAGCGTCGGGACCAGGATCGTCATGCGAGGCCCTGCTGGCTCTCTCGTACATACCCGGCGAGGTCGAACCCCCAGGACGACAGCGCCCGGTACTCGTCAGGAAGGCCGCCGACAGCTTGAAGCCGGGTGGACCCGGGAGGACACCGGAACAGGCTGGAGATCGCATAGCCACGCTCGCGCTCCCCCGGGGAGAGCACGGCGATCTCCGAGGTCCAACGCCGCTTGAGGAAGCTGCCGTCCGCCTGCGGCTCGGTCCGTACGTCCACGTGGACGACGATGTTGAGGGCGGAGGCGATGGCCCGTACGGCGTAGTCGTACGTCACCTGCGCGCCCGCCTTCATCGCGCAGGTCACCAGCCTGCTCACGGTGCTCTCGGCCGACTCGGCATGCGTGGTCGACAGGGAGCCCGTGCCGGTCTGCATCGCCTCGAGCATCGCGAGCACCTCCTTGCCACGCACCTCCCCGACGATCTGGCGCGACAGGTTGAACCGGAACGAGTCGTACAGGGCGTCGTCGACCGTGAACTCCCCCGCCCGGCGCCCGTTCGGCTGCATCTCCCCACCCGGACGGGCCTCCCAGGCGTGCACGATCGGGTGCCGGTCCTTGAGCTCGTGGAGGTGCAGCTCGTACTCGGTCTCGAACGTGCCGATCGCCTCCATGGGACCGATCTCGGCACACAGGGCGCGGAGCATGGTTGTCTTCCCCGCGCCCTGCGGCCCGGCGACGATGATCGACCTCCGGGCCCGCACGGCTGCCGCGAGGAAGGACGCCGCCACCGGTCCCAACGACTGTCGCCGGACGAGCTGCGCGAGAGTCGCCTGCCGCAGGCGATGCCTGCGGATCACCACCGAGGGGCGGGGGGTCACCCATGCGGTCGCTGCGAGCCGGGCGCCCCCGTCCAGACGAAGGTGCAGTCGCGGCTCGGCTTCCGAGAACTGCCGGGCGTTGACCTCGGAGCGCGACGCGAGGAAGACGAGGAAGTCGATCAGCTCGCCGTCGGAGTCGGCGACGGCAGGACCAC
>JACRAA010000333.1 GCA_016213595.1 Actinomycetota bacterium
CGAGCGTCGCGAGCAGGCTCTCGGCCTCGTCGGGCCGGTCCTGCCAGATCCGGAGCTCGGCGAGGAGGAGACGGAACAGCCGGGTGTGCGACAGCGGGGCGTCGAGGTCCAGTCCGCGCTGGATCAGCTGCTCGGCTTCCTGCCACTGGCCGAGGGCTGCCAGCGGCTCGGCGATGTTGCCGAGCAGCATCGGGCTGTACTTCCGGTCGCGGCCCAGCCCTTCCACCGCGTCAATCCCTCGACGGCCGGCGTCCACCGCCCTCTCGTACAGCCCGGCGGTGAACAGGGCGTCGGAGAGGTTCGTGGCGAGGCGCAGCAAGGTGCCGCGCTGCGTGGCGAAGGGCCGCGCGGACTCCATGAGCTCCAGGCCCCGCTCGGGGTCCGTCGAGCACAGCCGGCACCCGAGGGTCAGGAGCGCGTCGGCCTTGAGGCCGTCGTGGCCGAGCCGTTCGGCGAGGTCGAGCAGCTCCTGCGCCTCGGCGCCCGCCTCCGGTAGGTACATGTTCTGGTCGAGCATGGAGAGCTGGTTGAGGACCTGGGCACGTTCCAGGGTCTCGCCGAAGCGTGACGTGAGCCGCAGCGCCTCCAGCAGCCCGTCGCGGTCGGAGACGCCGGTGAGGCGCAGCAGCCGGCTGCGGAGGACGAGCAGCCGAGCCACAGCCAGAGGATCCACCTCGAGGTCGAGCCGGTCGAGCGCTCCAGAGATGTACGTGAGGCCCCGGTCCGTCTCACCCGCCCTGTACGCACGGAGGGCGGCCAGCTGGAGGACACGGACGCGGGGGTCACGAGGCAGGGGACCGAACTCGTCGTCATCGGGCACGGCCCGGGAGTCGACGACGGATCCGGGATCGGTGACCCTGTCCCAGACGTCGAGCGCCCGGGCGTACAGCGTCAGGGCCTCCGCGTGGGGGAGCGAGGCCATGCCGGCGACGTCGAGGGCCGACGCGAAGCCGCGCTGCAGGTCGTGCGCCTCGAACCAGTGGGCCGGCACCGCCGAGCGGTCGAGCACGGAAGCCAGGTCAGGGTGGTCGGTCAGCACGGAGGCGAAGCGCGCGTGGAGCCGAGCGTGCTCGCCGGGCAGCAGGTCGTCGTACAGCACCTCCCGCAGCAGGGAGTGACGGAAGGAGTAGCCGCTCTCGTCGGGCACGAGGACGGACGCGTCCACAGCCTCCCGCAGGCATGACTCGAGCCCCTCGAGGAGGCCCTCCGCAGCGGCGACGATCGCGAGCAGGTCGTGGTCGATGCGGTTCCCGGCGACGGACATCACCGCGAGCAGCCGCTCCGTGGGCCCGGACAGGCGGGACAGCCGCACGCTCAGCGCCTCGCGCAGGGTGTCCGGCAGTCGGAGGCAGCCGACCGTGGTGGCGGTGGCGAGCTCGGTGACGAAGTACGGGATCCCCTGGCTGTGCTCGGCGATGAGCCGGACGAGCGCGGGGGATGGCGTCCGGTGGGTCGACAGGGCGATGAGCCGACCGGTCTCGGGCGGCGACAGCCGCGACATGTCGATCCGTACGGCGCCGGGCTGGCGTGCCGTCTCGACGAGGAAGGGACGGAGCGGATGACGTCGGGGCAGCTCGTCGGACCGGAACGTGCAGACGACGAGGAGGCGGGCGTTGAGGACAGCTCTCGACACGAACCGCAGCAGTCCCAGGGTCGACTCGTCGGCCCAATGGAGGTCCTCCACGACCACGAGGAGCGGGGACGCGGCGGCCGCGTGCTCGAGGATGCGGGCGACGGACTCGTACTGCTGGAGCCGGTCGTGCGGCTTGCTTGGGCCGTCGACCAGGCTCGGCAGCAGCGCGGACAAGGCCGACCAGCCGGGACCGGCCCACTGCCGAAGACTCGCCACGCCGTACCTGGCGACGAGCTCGCGAAGGATCCAGGTCAGCGGGGCGAGAGCTAGCCCGTCCTCGCCGAGCGGCACGCACTGCCCCGACACGTGCTGGCACTCCGGGCCGAGCTGCTCCGTCAGCCACGAGACGAGGGTCGACTTGCCGATGCCGGCCTCTCCACCAAGAACGACGAGGCCGGGGTTGCCCTCGGCTGCTCGCCGCCACGCGTCCATCAGGGACTGTCGCTCGACCTGCTGGCCGACGACCGTCGTCTCGTGGGCCCTGTCGCGAGCCGTTGCCTGGGCGCTCATGGCGGCCATCGTGCCACCGACCACGGACAGTCGCGGAAGATCGGGCGTGGTCAGGGGCACGGCACCGACCGGACGGCCGGACGAGGGGCCTGGGCCGCCCCACGGGAGCCTTCGGCCCGGACCCGTCGGAGCAGTGACCGGACCCCGGCCATCAGGTGGGCGACGAGCCCGTCGCCGGTGGAGCGGAAGGGTGGGACGAGCTCGACCCGAACCTGCCCAAGTCGTGCCCGCATCTCGATCTCGCGGGTGTCGTACATCTGCATCACGTGGTTTTCGAACATGACTCAACGGTGCGCGTAAGGCCACCCCCGCTACATCGGGCAGATGCCGCATCTTCGGCATGGCGTGGGCCTCGCATCACTTCTGAGGTACCTCAGACGACCCCCGTCCGGCCGACCCCCCTCTCAGGGTGGAGTCCCGGGCGCCTTGCCCCCGCAGGGCCGCGTGCAGTACAACTCGGGCATCGTTCGGTCGCACTTAACAACAATTCGGTAAAGCCGACTACTCGTGGGGCCTTCCGTAACACAGACGAGACAAACGCATGGTCGAATGTGCCCCACCTCACGATGCTCGCGCGCCGTACGAGGGTGGGGGACAAGTCAACAAGGAGGAAGAGTGAACAGACGTATCGTCAAGCTCGCCGCTGTCACGTTCGTGGCCGGCGCCCTGGCCCTCACGGGCTGTGGGTCGCGAGCCGGCAGCGGGACGACCGCCTCGTCAGGAGGGGCCGCCACGAAGGTCGCGAAGATCGGCGTCATCGCGCCGCTCTCCGGGGACCTGTCGGCCCTCGGACTCGGCATCAAGAACTCCGTCGACCTCGCCATCAAGCAGGCGAACGACTCGAACGCCATCCCTGGCTGGAAGCTCCAGCTGCAGGCTGAGGACGACCAGGCGACGCCGGACGTCGGCAAGAACGCCGCCACGAAGCTCTCCTCCGACGACCAGGTCGTCGGCGTCGTCGGCACGCTGAACTCCTCGGTCGCCCAGAGCGTGACCCCCGTTCTCCAGCCGGCTCACATCGTCCAGATCTCGCCGGCGAACACGAACCCGACGCTCACCCAGGGCAAGAATCCCGCGAGCCCGGCCCGGCCGTACGACAACTACTTCCGTACGTGCACCACGGACGCCGTGCAGGGCCCGACAGCCGCCACCTACCTCCTCAGCACCGGCATCAAGAACGTGGCCACCATCCACGACAAGAAGTCGTACGGCCAGGGCCTCGTGGAGGCCTTCACCAAGGCGTTCACGGCCGGCGGCGGCACTGTCGTCGCGGCCCAGACGATCAACCCCGACGACAAGGACTTCAGCGCGGTCGTCACGAACGTGAAGGGTGCGAGCCCCAAGGCGGTCTACTACGGCGGCGAGTACCCACAGGCGGGGCCGCTGTCCAAGCAGATGAAGGCCGCCGGCCTGAACGTCCCGCTCATGGGCGGTGACGGGGTCTACGACCCGGCCTACATCGACCTCGCCGGGTCGGCCGCCAACGGCGACCTCGCGACCTCGGTCGGCGCGCCTGTGGAGACGCTGGCCTCGGCCAAGGCGTTCGTGTCGGCCTACCAGGCCGCCGGCTACAAGGATCCGTACGCCGCCTACGGCGCGCAGTCGTACGACGCCGCGAACGCCATCATCAACGCCCTCAAGACGTCCCTGGCGAAGGCCAGCGACGCCAAGTCCGCTCGTGCCGACACCGTCAAGGCGGTCGGCTCGGTGAGCTTCGACGGCGCCACGGGCAAGATCGCGTTCGACCAGTTCGGCGACGCCGTCTCCAAGGTCATCACTGTCTACAAGGTGACGAACGGCAAGTGGGGCACGGAGAAGACGCTGAGCTGAACCGGCTTGGAGCGCGGTCGTCGCCGGAACCACGGTGCCGGCCGCGCTTCCCGTCGGGGACGTACGTCAAGAGAGGGCGACGTGGATCTGTTCTGGCAGCAACTGATCAACGGCCTGTCGCTGGGAGCGTTGTACGCACTCATCGCGGTCGGCTACACGGTGGTGTACGGCATCGTGCAGCTCATCAACTTCGCGCATGGCGAGATCTTCATGGTCGGGGCGTTCGGCGCGTTCGCGACCTGGGTCGTCCTGGGGTCGCCGAAGGAGATGTCTTGGCAGACCGCGGTGTTCGGTCTGCTCCCCGTCATGATCGTGGGGGGCATGGTTGTGAGTGTCGGCATCGCCCTGCTGACCGAGCGGCTCGCCTACCGTCCCCTGCGTAACGCGCCGCGCCTGGCGCCGCTCATCACGGCAATCGGCATCTCTGTGTTCCTCCAGGAGGTCGTCCGCCTCTTCTTCGGCACGATCCCGGGCATGCCGGACGCGAAGAGGGCCATCCCGTTCCCCGCTGTCATCGGAATCTCGGGGCAGTCGCTCCACGTGGGGAACGTGAACATCCAGATCTCCGCGATCTTCACCATCGCGGCGCTCGCCGTCTGCACGGTCTTCCTCTGGTTCTACGTCAACCGCACCAAGACCGGCCGGGCGATGGTCGCCACGAGCCAGGACCCGGACACCGCCCGCCTCATGGGCATCAA
>JACRAA010000329.1 GCA_016213595.1 Actinomycetota bacterium
CCGGGTCATGTGGGGCTCCTTGGTCTGAGGACGCGACGCAACACCCGCATTCGATCATGCGGGTGCCGTGGCCGTTCGCGCGGCCCCGCCCGACGCGCCGGGGCTGGATGAGGCTTCTCTCGCCCGTACCCGGCTGTCACCTGCCAGGAGGGACGATGTTCCCTGCAGCCGAAAGGCACGCCGGAGGCTGCAGGGCTCCGTCCGACTTGGGGGAGGCCCTGCAGTCGCCGACTGGTTCGACAAGGTGAGGCGGCGGCGACTACCCTGGGTCGTCGGCCGGCCCGCAGATCGGGACGTGCCACTGCATCCGCCCTCCTGCCACGGGACACGCTCGTGGCCGCGAAGACCAGAGGAGGTTGATTCGCGCATGCGCTCCTACGAAGTGGCAGTGATCGTCGACCCTGATGTCGACGACCGCCAGGTCCCCACGCTCATCGAGAACCACCTGAAGGTGATCACCGACGGTGGCGGCTCCATCGCCAACACCGATCTCGCCGGACGGCGACGTCTCGCATACCGCATCAAGAACGACTCGCAGAACGCGTACAAGACAGAGGGCGTGTACGTCTTCGTCCAGCTGTCGTGCGAGCCCGCGGTCGTCAACGAGCTGAGCCGTCGGCTCACGCTCGACGACAAGATCCTGCGCAACAAGGTCTTCCGGCCCGACGCGAAGTGATCTGTGCATAAGCCCGCCACGCGGTGCGCCGCGCGGCAGGCTGGGCACTGACAACCCACGAGTTCTGGAGGACCTCCATGGCTGGAGAGACACCCATCACGCTCATCGGCAACCTGACTGCCGACCCCGAGCTGCGGTTCACCCCGTCGGGCCACGCAGTGGCCAAGTTCACCGTTGCGTCGACGCCTCGTACGTTCGACCGCCAGACGAGCGAGTGGCGCGACGGCGACACGATGTTCCTGAACTGCGAGGTGTGGCGCCAGTACGCGGAGAACGTGACCGAGTCCCTGCAGAAGGGGATGCGGGTCATCGTCTCCGGACGTCTGAAGTCGAGGTCGTACGAGACGAGCTCGGGTGAGAAGCGCACCGTCTTCGAGGTCGAGGTCGACGAGGTCGGCCCGGCTCTCCGCAGCGCCACGGCCAAGGTCACCAGGACCTCGGGGGGTGGCCAGGGCGGCGGCGGTGGCAGCTGGCAGGGCTCGTCCGGCAACCGCTCGAGCAGCAACGAGGGCGGTGGCTGGGGCGCTCAGAGCACCCAGCAGAGCACTCAGGCGCGTCAGCCCGAGAACGACCCGTGGGCGTCGGCGCAGTCGGACGAGCCGCCGTTCTGACCGATCGAGCAGTCCGCGACCTGATCGAGCAGTCCACGATCGCGTAACCCAAATCCGCTCGCGAAGCGAGCAAGGCACATTCCGGCTCCTGCCGGGCTCATGAAGGAGAGCACCACAATGGCCTCACCACAGCGCAAGCCTGTGAGCAAGAAGAAGATCGTCCCGATGAAGTCGGTACGGATCGGCCACGTCGACTACAAGGACGTCGCCACCCTCCGCAAGTTCATCTCGGAGCGCGGCAAGATCCGTGCGCGCCGGGTGACCGGACTGTCCGTCCAGGACCAGCGCAAGGTCGCCATCGCCGTGAAGAACGCGCGTGAGCTAGCCCTGCTTCCCTACGCGTCGACCGCCCGCTGAGAAAGGAGCACTGCGACATGAAGCTCATCCTGACCGCCGCCGTGAACAAGCTCGGCATCGCCGGCGACATCGTCGACGTGAAGCCCGGCTACGGGCGTAACTTCCTCCTCCCCCAGGGCTACGCGATCGCGTGGACCAAGGGCGCGGAGAAGCAGATCCTCGGCATCCAGCGGGCGCGCGACGCCCGTGAGATCCGCGGCATCGAGCACGCGAACCAGGTCCGTGACCAGCTCGAGGCACTCGGTGTCTCGCTCTCGGCACGTACCGGCTCCGACGAGGGCAAGCTGTACGGTGCCATCACCCCGGCCGACGTCGTGGCCGCGGTGAAGAAGGCCGGCGGGCCTGCGCTCGACAAGCGCTCCGTCGTCATCGCCAAGCCGATCAAGACCACCGGCAACCACACGGTCGGCATCAAGCTCAACGAGGCCGTCACCGCCCACATCACCGTGGACGTCGTGGCTGCCTGAGCCGTCCTGCAGACAACGCCCTTCCCGTGACTCGGGGAGGGCGTTGTGCTGTCACCGTCTGCTGTGACCGGCCCGTCAGAAGGGATGTTCCGGCGCGGCTGCCCTGCTGCGTCGCCACCCACCCCTTCGTCAATGGCAGAGTAGGCACATGCAGATCCTCGTGGTGGACGACGACCAGGCCGTACGGGACTCGCTGAGCCGGTCGTTGCACTACAGCGGCTACGAGGTGATCACTGCGGGCGACGGCCTGGAGGCGCTGGCAAGGCTGTCCAGCTCGCGCCCGGACGCCGTCATCATGGACGTCATGATGCCTCGTCTGGACGGGCTCGAGACCACTCGGATGCTGCGCCAGTCGGGCAACGACGTGCCGATCCTCGTGCTCACCGCCCGGGACGCGGTCAACGACCGCGTGGACGGGCTCGACGCGGGCGGCGACGACTACATGGCGAAGCCCTTCGCGCTCGACGAGCTCCTGGCGCGGCTGCGCGCGCTGACCCGCCGCTCCCGTACGGGCGTGGACGGGGACGCCGTGGCCGACGCGGAGCATCTGACGTTCGCCGACATGTCGCTCGACCCTCAGACCCGCGAGGTGACGAGGGCAGGCCGGCGGATCTCGCTGACCCGTACCGAGTTCGCGCTGCTGCAGACGTTCATGGAGAACCCCCGCCGGGTGCTCGAGCGCAACTGGCTGCTCAACGAGGTGTGGGGCTTCGACTTCCCGACCACCGCGAACTCGCTGGAGGTCTACATCGGCTACCTGCGGCGCAAGACGGAGCAGGAAGGTGGCTCACGCCTCATCCACACGGTGCGGGGCATCGGCTACGTCCTGCGTGAGACGCCGCCGTGATCGATCGACCGGTCCCGCCGGCCGCACCTGCGACCGTGGACCCGGAGCGTACGATCACGCTCCGCCTCAGGCCGCAGGACGCGCGGTCGAGACGCATGCTGCCCAGGTTCCTCCCCATCGAGGTGCGCTGGCCGTCGTGGCTCTCATGGCGTCTGCGCGACACGCTGCAGGGGAGGATCGTCTGGCTGACCGCGCTCGCCGTGGCGATCTCCGTCGCGCTGGCGGGCATGGCGGTGTACGCGACGACCCAGGTCTCGCTGTACGCACAGCTGGACAGCGAGCTGCTGTCCGTGGCCAACATCACGGCAGGGGCCGTCTCCCAGGACATCGAGTCGACGGGTGGGCTCAACGCGGACGCGCTCAAGGCGGCGAACGTCGTGCTCGTCCTCGTGAAGTCCAACAAGGACGTCGTGTCGATCCCCGGCGAGACCGTCGCGTTCGACGTGGGGCCGCAGGAGATCGCCGTGGCCAGGACGCAAGAGGGGTCGTCGGCTCGCACAGCCGAGGCCAGTACGGGTGAGCGGTACCGGATCGTCTCTGTACCGCTGACCGCGCAGCTGGAGGGCCAGACGACGGGTGACGGGTACGCGCTCGTGCTCGGTCGCTCCCTGGAGCCCACGCTGGCGACGCTGCACCAGATGGCGCTCGTCCTCATCGCGGTCGCGATCCTCGGCGTCCTGGCGGCTGCGGTCTCGGGCTGGCTGGTCGCCGGCTCGTCCCTGCAGCCGATCCGCCGGCTGGCGTTCGCGGTCGCGCGCATCACGGAGACCGACGAGCTGATCCAGATCGAGGCCGAGGGCGACAGCGAGCTCGCGGACCTGTCACGGTCGTTCAACTCGATGATGCGCTCCCTCGCATCCAGCCGGGAACGCCAGAGCCGGCTCATCGCGGACGCGGGGCACGAGCTCCGTACGCCCCTGACCTCGCTTCGTACGAACATCGAGCTCCTCATCGCCGACGAGAAGTCCGGGATGCTCCCCGAGGGCGCCCGGTCCGACATCCTGCGGGACGTCGCGGCGCAGCTCGGCGAGTTCACGCAGCTGGTCGGGGACCTCGTCCAGCTGTCACGCGAGGACCACGTCGAGGCGGCGCGCGAGCCGATCGACCTGCAGGACGTCGTCGCCAACGCGGTGACGCGCGCCAAGCGTCGCGGCCCGTCCATGATGTTCGACGTCGAGCTCGCGGAGCACGAGCTCGTGGGGAACCCCGACACTCTCGAGCGCGCGTTCACCAACCTGCTCGACAACGCCGTGAAGTTCTCGCCGAGCGGTGGGCTGATCACGGTCACCATGAAGGACCAGACGGTCGTCGTCTCCGACCAGGGCCCTGGGATCGCGGACGAGGACCTGCCGCACGTGTTCGACCGCTTCTACCGGTCGGACCTGTCAAGGAACACGCCCGGTACGGGTCTCGGCCTCTCGATCGTCGCGCACACGATCAACTCGCATGGAGGGTGGGTCAAGGCCGGCCGCGCCCCCGAGGGCGGCGCCGAGTTCACCGTGTGGCTCCCCCAGATCATGGAGCCGTCAGAGTCGGAGTAGCGCGTCTGGTCGCGGCGGGCCTACAGGTTCTCTCGCGGACGCGTACAGGTCCTCTCGCCGGCACGTACAGGTTGTCTCGCGGACGGGTACAGGTCCTCTCGCGGGCGTACAGGTCCTCTCGCCAATGTCCCTCATCGTCGAAGGGCCACGACACGCGCGGTCGGTACGGCGTGTCGGTGCATGAACTGGCCTCTCGACGCGCACGAGTGCCCTTGTCGCCGGCAGTCGGCCCCTCAACGGGGGAGGTGCGTGGGGAGCGTCCGTCGGGGGCCATGACGCTCGGGGCCCGGCAACCCGGAGAGCAGCACCTCCACGCGGTAGCGGTGGCCACGGTACGGCTCGAGCAGCTCGGTGACCGCCTCGTCGTCGAGCTGCTCCCCGACGAGGACGTAGCTGATGGTCCTGCCCACGTGGTAGTCGCCGATGCTCCAGGCGTCCGCGTCGCCGAGGGCCCGCTGTCGTACCGCCGCAGAGGTCCACGGCCCCACACCCGGCAGGGAACGCAGAGCCGAGTCCGCGTCTCCCACGTACGTGTCCGACGCGAGCCGTTCGAGCGAGCTGGCTGTATCGGCGCCCGCAGTGATCGCCCGCGTCCGGCGTCCCTCGACGCCCGCGCGCAGGAACTCCCAGCTCGGTACGGACAGCCATTGGGCGGCTGACAGGGGAAGACGCATCTCGTACGCCGGGTGCGACTCGTCTGTCGCCGGCCCCTCCGGACGGTCCCCGAACCGCTGGAGCAGCAGGCGTTGCGCCCGGAACGCCTCCTTGCCGGTCACCACCTGCTCGATCGAGGTGGGCGCCAGGGCGTCGAGGACGAGGTCGGTCCGGCCCAGGCGCAGCCACGGACGTCGCCG
>JACRAA010000330.1 GCA_016213595.1 Actinomycetota bacterium
AGGCCGGGGAAGTGCCACTCGGGGCGGGGTGTCGACAGGTCGTTGCCCACCGAGCGCTGGTGGGCGAGGAACTCCTCGGTCATGACCGCGCAGATCGCGTGGAGGCCGACGTCCTGCGGCCCGACCGTGCAGGTGCCGTCGCGGTAGAAGCCGGTGACGGGGTCGGTGCCGCAGGGTTCGAGGTCGCCGCCCAGGACGTTGCGCTCGGTCATGGGCCGAGCATGCCCTGCCAGCCCACAACGCGTCCGGCTCAGGCCACCATGCGCGGCTCGTGACCGCACGCCTCGGTCATGAAGTCCACCCATCCATGCTCGGTGACGAGGATGAGCTCGCCCGTGTGCAGGGACTGGAAGTGGTTGGAGTAGCGCCATCCCTTGCACCAGACACCCTCGTTGGGCCCGAGCACCGTGAACCCAGGACGCACGACGATGGTCACGGCCATGTGCTGCGGACCCTGCCCTCGTGTCCACTCGAGGCCGTAGGTCTCCACTGCGGTGCGCAGGTGAGGGGAGATGTCGTCGTCATCGTCGAGAAGTGCCGGCACGGGCAGCAGGTCGACGCGGAGCAGCCGTTGCTCGGTGGAGGGATGGTGCACCAGCGCCAGCCATGCTGTGTCCTCGGTGAGGTCCACCCTGCCAGCGACCTCGCGGATCAACGCCGCGGGATCGCGCAGCTCGTACGTCCTCAACTCGTCCATGCGGCCAGACTGCCTCGGGCGGGCGCCGCGCCGCTCTCGTTCTCCACAGGCTGCGCGACGCATCTGGTGCCCCGCCGGCCGCCCGGGCCACGCTGAGGCCCTCGCCACCGACATTTGGAGGACGCATGGGTTTCAGCACCGACTTCGTCGGCCACATCGACATCGAACCGCCGCTCAACGACGCGGAGATCGGCTACCTGGGGGCATTCGCGAGGTCGCGGCGCTACGACCGCGGTGACCCTTATGAGGTGCCGGGCAACCCGCGGGCCGAGACCGGCGAAGGAGCCGGTGATCGCTACAACCGGCCGCCGGACGGGCAACCGAACCTGTGGTGCGACTGGGAGGTCTGCTGGGACGGGTGCTGCATCACGTGGAGCGGAAAGGAGAAGTCGTACTCGATGGAGCCGTGGCTGCGCTACGTCATCGACCACTTCCTCAAGGAGGGCGCCCATGCGTCGCGTGATCCGCGCTTCGAAGACTTCACCTTCGACCACGTGCTGAGCGGCACGCTCGTCGGCTGCAGGCGGGACAACAAGGAGCTCTTCGCGATCCGGGTGGACGCCAACGAGGTGACGAGAGAGGTCATCACGCCCGCGGATCCGCAGTATCTCGACTTCCCGCCGTTGGCCTACGAGGCCGAGATCGATCGACAGGACGAAGACATGCGGCGCCGACGCCGGCGGCCGCTTCCCGAGGAGGAGTCGAAGGTGGTGCCGCTTGCTAGCCGAAGAGTATGATCAAAGTATGAGCACGCGCATCACGGTCAGCCTGCCGGAGGAGCTGGTGGTGGCCGTCAACGCCAGTGTCGCCTCCGGCGAAGCGGCATCCGTGTCGGCGTACGTCGCGATGGCGCTCCGCGAGAAGGCAGAGAGGGAGTCGGTCTCCGACGTCCTGGCCGAGTGGCTCGCGGAGGCAGGCCCGCTCCCCGACGCGGAGCAGCAGTGGGTGGAGACAGCGCTGGCGCGAGCCGGGCTGGAGTCGTGAGCCGAGGGTTCTGCCTCGATGCAGGCGCCTTGATCGCGCTTGACCGCGGACGCCTACCGGTGGTGGACCTGTTGAAGCGCGCGGTCGATGCAGGCGCGTCTCTGGAGGTCCCGACCGCGGTCCTCGCCCAGGTCTGGCGCGACGGCCCGCGACACGCACGGCTTGCGAGGTTTCTTCGCGCGAACGGAGTCATGCTCGTCGACCTGGACGCGGAGACGGCGCGGGCCATCGGAGTCATGTGTGGTGTCGCGGGTGTCGCCGACGTCTTCGACGGGCACGTGGCCTTGCACGCCCGTCGACGCGGGCTCGCCGTGCTCACCTCGGACCCGATCGACATCGCGCGGCTGGATCCCGCGCTTGTCGTCGTCGAGGTGTAGCTCGCTCACGAGCTTGGGTGAACGGGCCTGTGGATGACGACGTCAGCCTGTCGGTCGCTGCTCGTAGCGTCCTGCGGACACGAGGGGAGACGGCCATGGGGGTCAACAACAGGAAACGCCGGGCGGCGAGGCAGCGCAAGGAGCAGCGGGCGCGACGGTCGGAGCCGTCCGGCGGTACCCGTCAGAAGCCACGCGAGAGCTGGGATGCCGACGAGGCAGGCGCCGAGGTGGGCCAGTCGGTGCTGTTCACCCTGCGGGTCCTCGGGCTGAAGAAGCTGACGGAGGAGGCGGTGGCGCATGCCGCCGACCGACTCGTGGCGAGGGTGGCGCCCTACCCGAGGCACGTCGTCGAGATCGTGCTGCACGACCTCGTCGCCGCTGTCGTCTCGGAGGTCGTCGCCGGAGGGTGGTCGCCAGGTGACCTGGGTGAGCTGGTCGGCCGCAACCTCGGCTCCGCCCACCTTCAAGCGCTCGCTGCCGCACTCCGCGAGGACGAGCGCCATCACCTGCGCGGGCAGGAGTGGCGCGACGCGATCGATCGTGTGGACGGTGGTCGGACACTGCCAGTGGACGTGAGCGGTGTCGCAGCACTGCTCGGGGTGCTGGCCGTGCTCCGGGGTGCTCCGCTGCTCACCGACGTGCTCACCCGGACGGCGTCGTCCGGGCCCGAGCATCCCAAGCTCGCCCGGGTCCGGGCCCTGCTGGCCAAGGCGGAGTCCACCGAGTTCGACGAGGAGGCCGAGGCGCTCTCGGCCAAGGCGCAGGAGCTGATCTCGCGCTACGCACTCGACCGGTTGGTCGCGCAAGGGCCGTCGGCCGGCCGCGACGACCTCGCCGTACGCCGAATCTGGCTGGATCCGCCCTACGTCCACGCCAAGACGCTCCTCGTCGCCGTGGTGGCCGCCTCGAACCGGTGTCGCGCCGCCAGCGCGGACCGACTGGGCTTCAGCGTCGTCGTCGGCAGCCCGGCCGACCTCGAGGTGGTCGAGCTCCTCGTCACGTCGCTGCTGGTGCAGGCCGACGCCGCGATGCTGCGGCACGGACGACGTACGACCGCCTCGGGCGCGGCTCGCACGAAGTCGTTCCGCCAGTCGTTCCTGACGGCCTACGCCACGCGTATCGGAGAGCGGCTCGCCGCGGCCACCCACGCAGCCGCGATCGCCACCGACGCCGACCTGCTGCCGGTCCTGCACTCGCAGGAGGCAG
>JACRAA010000342.1 GCA_016213595.1 Actinomycetota bacterium
CGTGGTACCGGGTCGCCGGCGACCCCGAGGTGCCCATGACCGTGGGCGCCACCATCACCGTCGACGTCCGCGCGGCCGTACCGGCCGGCATCCCGGCAGGCACCGACTCGCTCCACCTCCGCGCCGTCGACGAGGCCGACCCCGAGCAGGTGACGGACGGCCAGCCGGTCGCCGTCGCCATCCCCGCCGCGCCGGAACCGCCGAAGAAGGGCCCCCTCCTTCTCATCGCCGTCATCGCCCTGGTCGTGCTGCTCGTCGGCGGCGCGGCGATCTGGTGGTTCCTGCTCCGCAAGCCGACGCCGCCTCCGGAGCCCCCGGTGGTGACCCTCGTCGAGGCGCCCGTCGTCAGCGGGCAGCCGCTGGTCGGCGCGATCCTCACGACCACGCCCGGCACTTGGACGAACACGACGAGCACCGACGTCCAGTGGTTCGCCTGCGCGACGCCCACCGCCTGCACACCCATCCCGGGTGCGAGCGGGACCGCGTTCCAGATCACCGGAGCCCAGGTCGGCACCCAGCTCAAGGTCACGGTCACCGCGACGGGCACCGCGAGCAGCTCCACCGCGGACTCGCAGCTCACCGCCCTCGTGAGGACGGTCGTCCCCAACGTCGTCACCTACAACGTCTTCGGCGCCAGGTCCGTCCTCCAGGCGTACGGGCTCACCGCGACCGTCCTCAACGACCCGCTGAGCTCCGGCTGCTCGATCGTCACGGTGCAGTCGCCCGGCCCCGGCACGGTCGCCAACAAGGACGCCGTCGTCCAGCTCACCGTCATCCCGAAGCCCCCGGCCTCGTGCATCTTCGTCAAGGTGCCCATCAAGGCCTCGCTCATCCCCATCTCCACCGCGACGTCCTGAGAGGAGCACGTCATGAAAGCCATCTCCGCACTGTTCACCGTCCTGCTCTGTGCCCTCGTCCCGGCGGGCCTCCTGCTCGCCGTCACGGCGGCCCTCGGCTCGCCGGCCACGACGTGGGCACTGGTCCTCGCCATCGTCATGCTCGCGTACGGCATCGTCGCCGCCTGGGTGGGCGCGTACGACCTCGGCTCCCCGCTCGGCTGGCTGGTGCTCGTCGTCGACCTCACGTGGAGCCTGCCGAACACCGTCTTCGGAGCGGTCACCGGGCTCTGGCTGTACGCGATCTGGGGGAACCCGTCGAAGGGCAACAGCGGCGGGAGGGGCTGGATCTCGTACAGCCCACGCTCGGCGACCGGCTTCGGCAACGACGTCCTGCAGACCCTCGGCACGGTCAACCTCGGCGGCTCCGGCCAGCACGAGCGGATGCACCTGCTCCAGGCGCGGATCTTCGGCCCGCTGTACCTGCCGATCTTCGGCCTCTCGTACGTCGTCACGTTCCTCATCCAGTGCCTGTTCACCCTGGTGCTGGGCCTGGCCCTCAAGGCCGCGGGGGTACGGACCTCGGCCCACCTCAACCCGCCGGCCAGCTCGGCCGTGAGCGGCTTCTTCGGGTGGATCTACCACTCCACCCCGTTCGAGGAGTGGGCGTATGCCTCCGGCAACCCCTGACGGACCGCTCACGACGGCCCTCGCCGCACTGACCGCCGACCTGTCCGGCAGCGACCCTCTCACCGTCGAGGTCGTCGGGTTGACGCCCCTCCACTGCGACGCGGAGCGGGTCCAGAGCCGGGCGACAGTTACCGTCCTCGTCACCGCTCCTGAAGCGCCCGAGCACGTCGTCGACGCACTCCTGGCCCTCCAGGCCAAGGCCACGTACGAGATCGACGAGGTCGCCGGTACGGACTGGTGGACCGCGCTCGGCCGTACCCCCCAAGCCTCCTTCCTCGTACGCCTCCCCGTCGCGCAGCCGCTGCCGACCCGCGAGGTGCCGGTCGTCCAGCACCCGCTCGAGGCCCTCACCTTCGACCGCAACCGCCACACCCGACCCGACGCGCCCGCGCCGGCCTGACCAAGGAGAGACCATGCCGATCTACAACGTCCCCGGCGTGTACGTGGAGGAGGTGCCCAGCGGCGTCCGCCCCATCGCGGCCCAGTCGACGTCCACACCGGTCTTCATCGGTACCGGCGGGAAGGCCACCGCACCGCACGGCGAGCCGCTGTCCATCACCACGTGGACCGAGTACGCGAACACGTTCCTCGGCGAGGGACCCATGACGCCCCTCTCGCATGCCGTCAACGGATTCTTCCTCAACACCCAGGGCCGCTGCTACGTGCTCGACATCGGCGACGGCACCCTCACCGGTACCGCCACCAGCCCCGGCCTGTCCGTGCTGGAGCCGATCGACGACATCGCCATCGTCGCGGCGCCCGGCTACACGGACCCCGCCTCGTACGAGGCCGTGATCGCCCACTGCGAGAAGATGCGCGACCGGGTCGCCATCCTCGACGCCGTGCCCGACGGCAAGGACCCGATGGGCTACACCCGGGTCGCAACCGAGGCTCCGGCGGCTGCGGCAGCGGCCGACGGGGACGCGCCGCCGGCGGGCCGACGCGGCGCAGCGGTCGAGGCGTACCGGCCCCGCTCGTCCGACTTCGCCGCCGTGTACCACCCGTGGCTCACGGTGAAGGACCTTGTCACCGGCGAGAGCGTCGCCGCCCCGCCGTCCGGCTACATGGCCGGCGTGTGGGCACGTACGGACGCGCAGCGCGGTGTCTTCAAGGCGCCGGCGAACACGCCGATCCGCGGTGTCATCGGCGTCCAGCGCCGCATCGCCCCGCAGGAGCAGGGCGAGCTCAAC
>JACRAA010000343.1 GCA_016213595.1 Actinomycetota bacterium
CGACCGCGGGCGGCGTGGCGCAACAGGCAGCCGTCCTCGCGTCCAGGGGGCTCGACTGGCGCTACGTGGACGAGTCGATGTCCCTGCTCGCGGAGGTGACCGCGGACGATGTCACGGCCGCCTTCACCGAGATCTGGCCGAGGGATCCAGCCGTACTCGTCGTCGGTGACCCGGCCCTCGCCGAAAGGCTCGGCGTCGAGGCCGAGCCGGCGCCCGCGCTCTAGGAGCCTGAGGACCTCAGCCGCCCATCGCCTTGAGCGCCCTCGCCACAGCGGCCTGAGCCGTGTCGTTGGCCTTCTGGTAGCCGGCGAGGTCACCGGAGGCCAAGGCCTTGCTCGCATCGCTGAAGGCCTGCTGTGCCTGCGCCAGGGCCGACTTGAGCGTCTGCTCGTCGGGCGCCGTGGGAGCCCCCGGGGTCGTGGTCGTCGACGGCGTCGTCGCCTTCGTCGGCGGGGCGTTCTCGTTCGTCGTGGCGCCGGCATCCCCGGAGAACACCTGGTCGAGGGCTCCTTGCAGCGTGTCCGCGATGCCGACGTGGTCGCCGAACCGGACGACGACGTACGTCAGGACAGGGAACGCCCCGCTCTGGGCCTCGTTGCGCTGCGTGTAGATCGGCTCCACGTACAGGATGCCGCCACCCACGGGCACGGTCAGCAGGTTCGCGTACAGAGCCTTCGCGCTGCCCTGGTTGAGGTACGGCCGAAGCGCCGACGCGACCTTCTCGTCACGGAGAATGTTGTTGTGGGCCTGTCCGGCTCCCTCGATCTGCTGCGTGTCGGACATCCGTAGGACCCGGATCTTGCCGTAGTCCTTGCTGGACGCGTCGGCGACCACCGTCATGTACGCGGCGAGGTTCTGCCGCGCGTTCGGGCTGTACACCGTGGTCTGGCTGAACTGCGGGGAGGTCTCGCCCGGGACCTGCTTCCCGTTCTGGGAGGCCGTGGGCCACCGGACCGACATGTAGTAGGTCGGCTCGCGCAGGTTCGCCGCCTGGTCGACGGTGGGGTCGCTCGGGATCGCCCACATGTCGGAGGTCGAGTACCACTGGTCGGGGTTCGTCATGTGGTAGCGGGCCAGCACCTCACGCTGCGCGCGGTACAGGTCCGTCGGGTACCGCAGGTGGCTCAGCAGCTCGGGCGAGATGGCCGACTTCGGCTGGACCGTCCCCGGGTAGACCTTCATCCACGTCTGCAGCAGGGGGTCCGTCTCGTCCCACGCGTACAGCTTCACGCTGCCGTCGTACGCGTCGATCGTCGCCTTGACCGAGTTGCGCACGTAGTTGACCTCGTCGCTCGCCTGGAGCGCGCCGGTCTGCACGGCCTGGTTCGACGCCGCCCTGGTCATCGACATCTTGTGGCTGTTCGGGTAGTTGTCGGTCGTCGTGTACGCGTCGACGATCCACACCACACGGCCCTTGACGATGGCCGGGTAGATGTCCGAGTCCACGGTCAGCCACGGCGCGACCTGCTGGATGCGCTCCGTGGGGGTCCGCTCGTACAGGATCTTCGAGCTGCTCTTCACCCGGTCGGACAGCAGCAGGTTCACGTCGGCGAACCGCATCGCGTACAGGGCCTTCGTGAACACGTTGCCGATGCCGACGCCGCCCTCCCCGTCGTACGTGCTGAACTGCTCGCCCGTCCCGCCGCCACCTCCGGGCGTGTCGAACTCGATGGGCGCCTGCCCCTCCGTACGGCCGACGACGACGTAGTTCTTCGCCAGCTCGCCGTAGTAGATCCGGGGCTGGTCGGCCTTGAGGAGGCCCACCGTCGGGATGTCGGCTGCCAGCCACTGCGGCTCGCCGCCCGCCTGTCGGCGGTTGCCGTACGCGGCCACCAGCCCGTAGCCGTGCGTGTAGACGGTGTGGAGGTTGTTCCACTGCTTGTTGGTGAGGCCCGACTGGTCCATCTCGCGGGCGGCGATCACGACGTCCGTCATGGTGCCGTTGATGCTGTAGCGGTCCACGTCGAGGACGGGCGCGAACGAGTAGTAGCCGCGCACCTGCTGCAGCTGCTCGTACGTGTCGCGGACCATCGACGGGTCGATGAGGCGGATGCCCGGCAGGGTGGCCGCGTCCGCCGAGAGCTGCCCGGCGTCCGCGCTGGTCGTGGCGGAGTAGTCGTAGATCTGGGTGTCCGCCACGCCGTAGGCGTCCCGCGTCGCCGCGATGTGGCTCTGGACGTACGGGCGCTCCTTGTCCGGCTCGTCCGGCTTCACGGAGAACGACTGCACGACCGACGGGTAGACCACGCCGACGATGATCGACGAGACGACCATGAGGATGGCCGACGTCACGGGGATGCGCCATCCCGGGCGGCGGGAGTAGACGAAGAACGCGATGGCTGTGAGCAGGGAGATCACGGCGACGACGGTGTGCGCGGTGATCTGGGCGTGGTCCCCGGTGTACGTGAGCCCGTCGAGGAGGCTGGACGACTGCAGCTCCTCGCCGAACCGGTCGAGGTACGCACTGACGCCGTACGACACGAGGGCCAGGCCCGCGAGCACCGAGATCTGCTGGTGGGCCCTCCGGTTCCCGAGCCCCGGCCGGGTCTGCGCGCTGAGGACCCCCATCGCGAAGTTCACGACGACCGCGATCGCAAGGCACAGCAGCAGGACACCGAGGGCGAACGAGTTGAGGTAGCGGTACCAGGGGTACTCGAACACGAAGAACGAGATGTCGAGGCCGAAGCGGGGATCTACGGTGCCGAACGTCGTGTGGTGGAGGTAGGCGAGGAACAGCGACTTGGCTGATGTGCCCGTGATGCCCGCCATGATCCCGAAGAACGCTGCAGGGACCGCCACGGCGAGCCCGACCCGGCGCCCCAGGAGGTCGCGGTAGCGGTTGAGGAGCGCGCTGCTGCTGCGCGCCGCGCCGCGGATCTCCCTCGTGGAGATGACGAGAGTCCCGCCCACGGCTAGGGCCATGATGAGCCCGAACCCCAGGAACAGCCCGACAGAGGTCCACAGCTGGGTGCTGAAGACGACGCCGTAGCCCAGCTGCCCGAACCAGAGCTTGTCGGTCCACACCTGCGCGAAGGACGCGAAGAGGTAGGCAAGGACGAGCACGATGATGAGGGTCGGGATCAGTGCGCCACGCCGAGTACGACCGAGCGGAAGGCTGGACACAGCAGGGCTCCTTTTGAGGTTCAGTCGCTCAGCGTAGCGAGCAGGGCTGTGGACAGGCCGGGCGCCAGGTCCTCCCCGCCGAGAAGCTGTGTCTGGTCGCTCCGGACACGTGCCACCGCGTGACGTTCACCGGTCCGGAGAACGCCCGTCACCACTCTGAGCTCCTGGCGATGCGGATGGTTGGCGACCGCCTCGCTCGCCTCGTCGGGATCCTCGGGGAGGTCCGACTCGTACTGCGCAGGCAGGAACGCCCGCTCGACGCTGAGGACGCATCCCGCCACGGTCGGGGGCCAGGCCAGGTGCGCCAGCGCCTCGAACAGGGACAGGCCGTTGTGGAAGTCCTCCTGCTCGATGCTCGAGAGGTGGCCCTCCGGGTGCTCCGCGCCGAGCTGGGCGGCGAGCTCCGGCGCCGCGGCGAGGAGCTCTGCGGTCGGTACGAGCGCGAACAGCCGGTTCGGCTGGTCCCAGCCGGCCTGGCCCACGTGCCGTTCCACGTCGAGGACGGCGGCCGCCAGTGCATCGCTCAGCATGTCGGCAGCCCCTGCCCGGTCGTGGGGTTCAGCGCCAGCGGCAGGGCGCCGATCGCGTCCTTCAGGGTGCTGACCTTCACCAGCCTCATCGACGAGGTGACACCGACGATGTCCTTGCAGTTCGCGGCGGGCACGAGGAAGACCTTGGCCTTCGCCGCTTCCGCGCCCGCGATCTTCTCCTGGATCCCGCCGATGGCGCCGACGTCACCCGTGGCGCTCATGGTGCCCGTACCGGCGACGATCTGCCCGGCCAGCAGGTCGACGGGAGTGATCTTGTCGTACACCGCGAGCGCCATCATCAGACCACCCGATCCCCCGCCGATGTCAGGGTTGATGCTGAAGGAGACGCTCGGGGCGTACGAGTAGCCCGTCCCGACCGTGACGCCGATCGTGGCGACCCGGCCGTCGGTGGCGGAGCCGACCGTGTCGATGGTGACGGAGATGCGCGTGTTCTGGCGCTGCACCTGGATGAGCACCTTCTGGCCGACGCCCTTGTCCTTGATGCGGGCCACGACGTCGTCGCTCGTGCTCACCGACACGTTGTCGACCATGAGGATGAGGTCACCCGGCTGGAGCTTGTTGTTGGACGGTCCGGAGACGCGCACGGCGGTCACCATCGGCAGCTCCTGGACGGGCTGGCCCGCCGCACGCAGCGCGGCGACGACCGCGTCGAACTGTGCGGTCGACATGAGCGACTTCTCCTCGTCGGCCACCTGGCTGGCGGACTTCCCCGGGGCGTACACCACGTCGCGCGGCAGGACGTCCCGGTGAGGCATGACGTAGTCGAAGAGCGCCTCGGGCAGGCTCAGTCCAGCGTCGGCCCGGGTCTGGCTGACAGTCGTCAGGCGCAGCTGGCCGGTCGTGTCGTACGTCTTGATGCCGTCGATCTTCACGACGGGCTGGCCGTCGCTGGTCCCGAGCACGTCGTACGTGGCGCCGGGCGTCCAGGAGATGAACGGGATGGGCGCGAACGCGAGCACGGCTGCCAGCGCGATGAAGACCACGGAGGACACGACCGCGGTCCACGTCTGACGGGTCACCGGCAGGTCCCGGTGGGCAGGGACGCCGCAGCCATGCTCTCGGCTGTCCCGTGGCGGCGCGGCATGCCATGCAATCTACCCGAGGGGAACCCGCGAATGGGCGCAGCCTCTCGGGGGCAGCATCAGAGGGGCCGTCGCGGGTACGCTTCTAGGCGCATCTGCTGAAGGAGCGGCCCATGGTCAACAGTCCTGACGACGACGAGGGCGACGAGGTGCCCGAGCCCCCGTTCGGCGGGGAGAACCTGCCGTTCGAGCAGATCTTCGCCTCCCTCGGCATCCCGATGCCGGCCCCGGGAGAGCCGATCGACGTACGGGCCCTGCTCGCCTCGCTGCAGGACGTCATGGCCCGGGCGGGACAGTCGATGACGACCGACGGCGGCGGCGTGAACTGGGTCTTCGCCAAGGACATGGCACGCAAGGTGGTCGCGGCTCTCGGCCCGGATCCGACGCCGTCGAGCAGGCAGCGGCACGACATCGCCGACTCGGTGCACCTCGCAGAGCTCTGGCTCAACGACGCCACGGTGTTCCCGGCGGTCGCCCTTCCACCGGCGGCGTGGAGTCGTGCGGAGTGGGTCGAGAACACGATGGCGACCTGGCAGACGATGGTCGAGCCGATCGTCTCCACGATCGCGTCGTCGCTGGGCGACGTCATGACGAAGCGAATGAGCGACGAGCCGGAGCTCGCAGGCATGCAGCAGATGTTCCAGCCGATGCTGCAGCAGTCGGCGTCGAGCATGTTCGGGGTGCAGTTCGGGCAGGCGCTGGGGAGGCTCGCTACGGAGGTCGTCTCGGCCACCGAGGTGTCGATGCCCCTGCTGTCGCGTCCCCAGGTCGCACTGCTGCCGACGAACCTCGCCGCGTTCGGAGACGGCCTGGACCTGCCGGAGCGCGACATCATGCTCTACCTCGGCCTGCGCGAAGCGGCGAGGCAGCGCTTGTTCTCCGACGTCGGCTGGCTGGGACCGCAGCTCGTGGCGTTCGTCCAGCACTACGCCCGCGAGATCACCGTCGACCTCAGCGCGCTCGAGGAGTCGTTCGACGACATGGGTGGCGACCCGATGTCGATGAACGACCTGGCGCAGCTGGGGAACGAGATGAGCCGCAGCCTGTTCTCGCCCCAGCGCACTCCCGAGCAGGCCGAGGTCCTCGAGCGTCTCGAGACGCTGCTGGCACTGGTCGAAGGCTGGGTCGACGACGTCGTCGCGGAGGCGACGGGCCGCTTCATGCCGACGGCCGGGCCCCTGTTCGAGACCGTACGACGCCGGCGCGCGGCGGGCGGTCCCGCGGAGCAGGTCTTCGCGTCGCTCGTCGGCCTCGAGCTGCGCCCGCGTCGTACGAGGGATGCCGCGAACCTGTGGGCAGCGCTGCGTACGGCCCGAGGCGTCGAAGGCCGGGATGCCGTTAGGATATTCCTTGCGCGTGCGCTTCTCGATCTTGGCGGCGTCCTTCGGATTCATCAGGCC
>JACRAA010000339.1 GCA_016213595.1 Actinomycetota bacterium
GGCGGGCGTGAGCCTGCGCCCACGCCCGCCGCCGGTCGGTCAGAAGTCCTCGTCGAACCCCACGGCCCCGGTCACGCCGACCTGGTAGGCCGAGACCTTGCGCTCGAAGAAGTTGGACAGCTCCTGGACGTCCTGCAGCTCCATGAACGCCAGCGGGTTCTTCGAGCCGTAGATGATCGGCAGGTCCAGGCGCTCCATCCGGCGGTCGGCGACGTACTCCAGGTAGGAGCGCATGTCGGCCGTGGACAGGCCGGCCACCCCGCCGCCGAGGAGGTCGTCCGCGAACTGCGCCTCCGCGTCGACGCCGTCGATCAGCATCTGCCGGACCTGCGCCGCGAGCTCGTCGTCGAAGAGCTCGGGCTCCTCGGCCCTCACGGTGTCGACCACGTCGAAGGCGAAGGCCATGTGCATCGACTCGTCGCGGAAGACCCAGTTGGTGCCGGACGCGAGGCCGTTGAGGAAGCCGCGCGAGCGCAGGAAGTAGACGTAGGCGAACGCGCCGTAGAAGAAGAGCCCCTCGATGACCGCGGCGAAGCAGATCAGGTTGAGCAGGAACTTGCGCCGGTGCTCGCGGGTCTCGAGCTGGTCGAGGTCGAAGACCGAGTCGATCCACGTGAAGCAGAAGTCGGCCTTGGCCTTGATCGAGGGGATGTTGTCGACCGCAGCGAACGCCTCGTGCCGCTCGGTCTCGTCGGGGACGTAGGTGTCGAGCAGGGTCAGGTAGAACTGCACGTGCACCGCCTCCTCGAACAGCTGCCGCGAGAGGTAGAGCCGGCCCTCCGGCGAGTTGAGGTGCTGGTAGAGGTTGAGCACGAGGTTGTTGGCCACGATCGTGTCGCCGGTCGCGAAGAACGCGACGAGGCGCGAGACCAGGTGCCGCTCGGCCTCGCTGAGCCGCTTGAGGTCCTTGAGGTCGGAGTGCAGGTCGACCTCCTCGACCGTCCACGTGTTCTTGATCGCGTCGCGGTAGCGGTCGTAGAAGTGCGGGTAGCGCATCGGCCGCAGGGTGAGGTTCATCCCGGGGTCGAGCAGCATCTGGGTTTTCTCGTGAGTGGTCGTCACTGGCAGGCCTCGCAGTTCTCGGGGTTCTCCAGCGAGCAGGCGAGCGCCTCGTCGTCGGAGCTGGTGATGGTGGTGGCGGCGGTGGGGGTGGGTGAGTTCACGGACGTCGTCGTCTGCTGGATCCGGGTCGCGGGACGGGAGCGCAGGTAGTAGGTGGTCTTGAGCCCGGCCTTCCACGCGTGCAGGTACATCGACGAGAGCTTCCCGATCGACGGCCCGGCGATGAACAGGTTGAGCGACTGGCTCTGGTCGATGTACGCCGACCGCTCCGCCGCCATGTCGATCAGCGCGCGCTGCGGCAGCTCCCACGCGGTGCGGAAGAGCTCGCGCACGTCGTCGGGCAGCTCGCTCACGCCCTGCACCGACCCCTCCGCCCGCTTGATCGCCTCGCGGACCTCGGGCGTCCAGAGGCCGCGCGCCTTGAGCTCGCGGGTGAGGGCGGCGTTGACCTGGAGGAACTCGCCGGAGAGCGTCTCGCGCTTGAACAGGTTGGACACCTGCGGCTCGATGCACTCGTAGCAGCCCGCGATCGACGCGATGGTCGCCGTCGGCGCGATCGCGATGAGCAGCGAGTTGCGCAGCCCGTGCTCGGCGATGTCGGCACGGACCTGTGCCCATCGCTCGGCCTGCGCGGGCGTCGCGTCCCAGTGGTCGGGCTGCAGCACGCCGGCGGCGGCCCGCGTCTCGGCGTACGACGGGTGCGGTCCGTGGCGGCGCGCCAGGTCGACCGACACCTCGAGCGCCGTCAGGTAGATCTCCTCCTGCACCCGGGTCGAGAGCTCGCGCGCCTCGGCCGAGTCGAACGGCAGCCGCAGCGCGAAGAACGCGTCCTGCAGGCCCATCAGGCCGAGCCCGACCGGGCGCCAGCGCGGGTTGGAGGCGGCCGACTCGGTGCTCGGGTAGTAGTTGACGTCGATCACCCGGTCGAGGAGCGGCACCGCCGTGCGCACGGTCTCGCGGAGCTTGTCCCAGTCGATGCCCGGCGTCGGCCCGGACGTGAGGTGCTGCGCGAGGTTGATCGAGCCCAGGTTGCAGACCGCGGTCTCGTCGTCGGAGGACACCTCGATGATCTCGGTGCAGAGGTTGGACAGGTGGACGACCGGACCACCTGCGGTGTCGCGGGTCTGGTTGCAGGTGCGGTTGCTGGCGTCCTTGAAGGTCATCCAGCCGTTGCCAGTCTGCGCCAGGGTGCGCATCATCTTCCCGTAGAGCTCGCGCGCCTTGACCTGCCGGACGTAGCGGCCCTCCTCCTCGGCGCGGCGGTAGGCCTCGTCGAACGCGGCACCCCACAGGTCCGGCAGCTCCGGGGCCTGGTCGGGGTCGATCAGCGACCAGTCGGCATCGGCCTCGACGCGCCGCATGAACTCGTCCGGCACCCAGTGGGCGAGGTTGAGGTTATGGGTGCGGCGCGCGTCCTCGCCGGTGTTGTCGCGGAGCTCGAGGAACTCCTCGACGTCGGGGTGCCACGGCTCGAGGTAGACGCAGGCGGCGCCCTTGCGGCGACCGCCCTGGTTGACCGCGGAGACCGACGAGTCGAGCGTGCGCAGGAACGGCACGATGCCGTTGGACTGGCCGTTGGTGCCACGGATCAGCGCACCGCGCGAGCGCAGCCGGGAGAAACCGATGCCGATGCCGCCGGCGAACTTCGACAGCTTCGCCACCTGTGCGTAGCGCGAGTAGATCGAGTCGAGGTCGTCGCGGGGGCTGTCGACGAGGTAGCACGACGACATCTGCGTGTGGCGGGTGCCGGAGTTGAAGAGCGTCGGGCTGCTCGGCAGGTAGGCCAGCGACGACATCAACCGGTAGAACTGGATCGCCTCGCCGGGGCTCTGCGCGAGCCCGGCCGCGACCCGCAGCAGGAAGTACTGCGGCGTCTCGACCACCAGTCGGCTCGACGGGTGGCGGAGCAGGTAGCGGTCGTAGACCGTGCGCAACCCGAAGTACTCGAAGCGGTGGTCGGCGTCGTCGTCGATCGCGAAGTCGAGCTTGCGGGCGTTGTCCTTGACGAACCGCGCCGTGTCGTCGCCGATCAGGCCCTCCGCGTGACCGAGCGCGACCGACTGGCTGAACGACATGACGCCCTGGTTGCGGACCTCCTTGTCGATGTAGCCCGCCAGCAGCCGTGCGGCGAGCCGGGAGTACTGCGGCTCCTCGCCGATCATCTCCGCGGCCGTCTGGATCGACAGCCGGTCCAGCTCGGCGGTCGTGGCGCCGTCGTACAGACCGCTGATGGTGCGGGTCGCGACCCGCATCGGGTCCACGTCGGCCAGGTCGCTGCTGACCCGGTCGACCGCCCGCACGATCTTGTTGACGTCGACAGGCTCGCTGTCGCCGTTGCGCTTGCGCACCTGCATGGCCGTTCGGCCGGGTGACTCGGTGATGGTCACTTCTCTCTCCTCGCGAGATGGACGGAGTCCGGGGTCGCGGGAGAGGAGGGCGTACGACTCGGATGACGGGCGGTGCCCGCGCAGACGTCGTACGTGCCCACCGGCCGTCCCACGAGGCCTCGGACCACCGCACCCGGACGGGCGCGGTGCGCTGGCAGGTCTTCGGACTCATGGGCACGTCGAACGTTCTCGACCCCTACTGGCCGTCGCTTCCCAGATCGTGCGATCCAGTGCTGTGTGACGGCTGTCGTTCCCACTCACCGCTGCGGGGCAGTCCCGGACTCACACCGGGTTCCCTGTTGCCTCGACGCGCCTGGATGACGCGCCGAACCAGCTGCGTGGAACACCATATGTAGGGCGAATGGCGAAGTGGGGGACCACATCTTGTGTCGGCGTGTCCCGCAGAAAATCGCAGGTCAGCGTCCGGCGTACGCCCCTGCGATCGCCGCGCCGAGCCGCGCGTTGTGCTCCACGAGGGCGATGTTGGCCTTCAGCGACTCGCCGTCGGTGATCTCCACGATCCGCCCGAGGAGGTAGGGCGTCGCGTCCTTGCCGCGGATGCCGAGCGCGCCCATGTCGGCGAGCGCCCGGTCGATGATCGTGCCGATCTCGTCGGCGGGGATCTCAGCCGCGGCCGGGATCGGGTTGGCGACGACCACGCCGCCGGCGAGCCCGAGGTCCCACTTCGCCCGCATCAGGGCGGCGACCTCGCCGGGGGTGTCGACCCGCATCGGCGCACCGAACCCCGACGACCGGGAGAAGAACGACGGGAACTCGTCGGTGCCGTAGCCCAGCACCGGGACGCCGAGCGTCTCCAGCTTCTCGAGCGTCAGCCCGATGTCGAGGATGCTCTTCACGCCGGCGCACACCACGGCCACCGACGTGGTCGACAGCTCGGTGAGGTCCGCCGACACGTCGTACGACGTCTCCGCGCCGCGGTGCACGCCGCCGAGCCCGCCGGTCACGAAGACGCCGATGCCGGCGAGGGCAGCCAACCGCATCGTCGAGGCGACGGTCGTCGCCCCGTGCAGGCCGCGCGAGACGACGTAGGGCAGGTCGCGGATGGACACCTTGATGACGGACTCGTCGGAGGCAAGCAGCTCGAGGTCGTCGGGGGAGAGGCCGATCGTCGGCCTCCCGTGCAGCACCGCGATGGTCGCCGGCACCGCGCCGCCGTCGCGGACGATGCCCTCGACGGTGCGGGCCATCTCGACGTTCTGCGGGTAGGGCATGCCGTGGCTGATGATCGTGCTCTCCAGCGCGACGACGGGCCGGCCGTCCGCGAGCGCATCGCGGACCTCGTCGGTGATCGTCAGCATGGACATCAGGGCTCCTCGGTGAGTACGTCGGCCAGGTCCGGCCGGACGGTGTGCGGGCTCTCGATGGTGGCGGCCGCGGCGCGGTGGCCTGTGCGCGCTGCCGCGACCGGGTCCGCGCCGTCCAGCCACGCGGCGACCCACGCGGCGAGCATCGCGTCGCCCGCACCGGTGACGTCGACGACGCTCGCCGGCTCGGCGGCCAGGTGGACGGGCTCGCCGCCGCGGGTGCACATCCACGAGCCGTCGGCGCCGTGGCGGACCCAGACGTGCTCGACCCCGCGGTCGTGCAGGTCGGCGACGGACTCGCGCCACTGGACCGTGGGGCGGCCGGTGACGGCCGCCAGCTCGTCGGCGTTGGGGGTGACGAGGAACAGGTCGTGCACGAGGTCGGCCAGCCTGGCCGCCTTGGCGACCGACACCGGCTCGAAGGCCACCCGCACGCCTGCTGCCGCTGCCGCTGCCACGACGAGCGACGCCTGCTCGTGGGCGAGGTTGCCATCCACCACGACCAGCGCGGCATCGCTGAGGTGCACGGTCTCGAGCACCAACGCGTCGACGACGGCCATGTCGGAGACCGCCGCGACCAGCTCGCCGGCGTCGTCGAGGACGGCGGTGTAGGTGCCGGTCGCGGCGCCGGGCACGCGGCGTACGGCCGAGACGTCCGCACCGCACGCGGCCGTCACGCGCAGGGCCTCGTCGCCGAAGGCGTCCTCGCCCACGGCCGACACCAGCCGCACCGGGGCACCGAGGAGGCCGAGGCAGGCGGCGATGTTGCGGCCGACGCCTCCCGGGGAGATCCGCGTGTGGCCGGGGTTGCTCGTCGCGGCGATCAGTGGGGCAGAGGTGCGGGCGACGACGTCCATGTTGGTCCCGCCGACGACCACCACCCAGTTCTCCACGGGCAGATCCTGACAGAGGGTCAGATCTCGTCGTCGACGTACGCCGGCCGCGCGACGCGGAGCCCGGCGAAGGTCAACGGCACCGACGTCAGTGCGAGCAGCACCAGCACCAGCGTCCAGTCGCCGGTCGCCTCGTGCACCAGGCCGACGGCGAAGGGACCGATCGCAGCGAGGGCGTAGCCGATCGGCTGCACGAAGCCGGAGAGCTGGGCAGTCACCGAGGGGTGGCGCGTGCGGGCGGTGATGAGCGAGATGGCGGTCGGGAAGGCCAGGCCGGAGAACCCGAGGGACAGCGCCCAGAGCCACGGGAGCGTGGCGGGGGCGACGAGCAGTCCGACGTACCCCACGGCGAGGGCGATCCCGAAGCAGACCATCAGGGGGCGCAGCCCGCGCCCGCGCGAGATCACGGTCGGCATCGCCAGGGCGCCGAGGATGCCGACGGACGACAGCAGGCTGAGCAGTGCTCCGGCGGCCGAGGCCGAGAGGCCGGCGTCGCGGTAGATCGTCGGCACCCAGCCGAACTGGACGTAGGCGTGCATCGACTGCACGCCGAACAGCACCGTCAGGGCGAGCGCTGTGGGCGAGTGGGCGATCCGGCCCGAGGGGGGAGCCTTCCCGCTCACGTCGTGCTCGGACGGCGCGCGGCGCTCGCGCAGCGCCA
>JACRAA010000340.1 GCA_016213595.1 Actinomycetota bacterium
AGAAGTTGGCGAGCCCCCCGCTTACGACGGTGGCCAGAACGGCCGGCAGGATGCCTCCGACGGCGGACGCGGCGACGCTGACGAGGACCAGGAGCAACAGGGCGGTGTCCAGGCCCGGCCGGGTGGGAGCGAGGAGCAGGACCCCGGTGAGCAGCGGAGGTGTGACGACGGCGACGACAACGCCGTACAGCTGTCGTCGCCGGGGCAGGATCGTGGCCAGTCCGCTGGTGCGCCCCGGGTCGACACCGTGCTCGCTCACCTACCCGAGACTGCCAGATCCTGGCCCTCCTCGACACTCGCGACGTCAGAACGCGTCAGGGGCGGCTCTCCGGTCGGCGCACCCGACGCCGTGAGGACGCCCGGGGTGACATCCTTCCCGGCGACGGCCGGTGACAGGGCCGACTGGTCGGTCGCGTCCTGGTGAGGGGCGGACGAGCCCGCGCGCTGGAGGCTGTACTGCTCGGCCGAGCGCAGCTGGTACGGGACGCTGGTGACCATCACGCCCGGCATGTACAGCAGGCGGCTCTTGAGGCGCAGCGCGCTCTGGTTGTGCAGGACCGCCTCCCACCAGTGGCCCGTGACGTACTCCGGGATGAACACCTGGACCACATCCCGCGGCCCGATCTCGATGCGTCCGAGATAGTTGAGCACCGGCGAGATGAGATCTCGGTAGTCGCAGGCGATGATCCGCAGCGGGACGCTGATCTCGCGGCTGGACCACTCGCGCATGAGCTTCTCGGTCCGTGCCCGGGTCACGTCGACGTGCAGCGCCGTGATCGTGCTGGGGCGGATGGCCTTCGCGAACGCGAGCGCCTTGAGTGCCGGCTCGTTGACCTGGCTGATGAGGACGACGGCGTGCATGCGGCTGGGCAGGATCATCCCCGCGGCCTTCGGCGCGAGCTGGCGCGACACCTTCTGGTAGTGCGCCTTCACCTTGAGCATCGCGAAGAACAGGATCGGCATCGCGATGACGACGAGGTAGGCACCGTGGGAGAACTTCGTGACGAGGACGATGACCAGCACCAGGGCGGTGGCGAGGGCCCCGATGCCGTTGATGAGGGCTGAGCCGATGTGCCGAAGGGTCCAGCCCTTCTCCGCAGCCTGCCGCCGCCAGTACACGACCATGCCCGACTGGCTGAGGGTGAACGACACGAACACACCCAGGATGTACAGCTGGATGAGCCGCGTCACGGAGCCGTTGAACGCGACGATGAGGGCCACCGCGATCGCCGACAGCATGATGATGCCGTTGCTGAACACGAGCCGGTCGCCGCGTCGGCTCAGCTGCTTGGGCAGGAACCTGTCTTCGGCGAGGATCGAGGCGAGGATCGGGAAGCCGTTGAAGGCCGTGTTCGCGGCCAGCGCCAGGATGAGCGTCGTGGACAGCTGGACGGCGAAGAAGCCGATGGTGTTGTTGCCGAACACGGACGACGACAGCTGGGCCAGCACGGTCCGCTGCTGGTAGCCGCCGGGGACTCCGGAGAGGTTCGACAGCTCCTCGGCGATGTGCACCCCGGAGATCGTGCTGAGGATCGAGATGCCGCCCATCATCGTGATGCTGAGGACGGCCATGGTCATGAGGGTGGTCGCGGCGTTCCGGCTCTTCGGGACGCGGAACGTAGGGACGCCGTTGCTCACGGCCTCGACGCCCGTCAGCGACGTACAGCCGGAGGCGAAGGCCCGCAGGAGCAGGATGACGAGGGCCGCGCCGACCGGGCTGTTCTGGGTGAAGCCGAACGAGGCCGACTCGGCGACCGGAGGGTGGCCCATGAGCACGCGCCAGAAGCCGACGGCGAGCATCACGAAGACGCTGACCATGAAACCGTACGTCGGGATGGCGAACAGGGTCCCCGACTCCCGTACGCCCCGCAGGTTCATCAGCATGAGGACGACGATGGTCAGCGCGCAGATCCAGACGGTGTACGGAAGGAGCGCCGGGAACGCGGAGGTGAGGTTCTCGACGCCGGCCGCCACGGACACGGCGACGGTCATGACGTAGTCGACGAGCAGCGCGGCGGCGGCGATGAGCGAGGCGTTGCGGCCGAGGTTCGCCTTGCTGACTGCGTACGCGCCTCCACCGTCCGGGTAGGCGTAGCAGGTCTGGCGGTAGCTGAGGGCCACGAGCCCCAGCAGAGCGACCACGACCAGTGCGACCCACGGTGTCGCCAGGACCATCGCGGCGCCGCCGAGGGCAAGGACCAGGAGGATCTCCTGGGTTGCATAGGCATTGGAGGAGATCGGGTCGGAGCAGTAGACGGGGAGCGCGAGCCGCTTGGGCAGCAGGGTCTCCGCCATCTGGTTGGAGCGCATCGGGTTGCCGACCAGCAACCGCTTCGGCGTCCGTAAGGTCGAGTAGGTCACGACTCAACTCAACGCGGCGCCCCAGCCCATGTCATGTCTCTTCACGGGATCCGTACGAGGCCAGGGCAGACCTTGACGCGTTCCTGACGCTCCCTGGTACGGAGCAGGCGAGCCCAGCGGTTCCCCGCTGGGCTCAGGTCGACGCAGCCCTCCCTCAGAGGGCGTCGTTGCTGATGCGGTCGAGGGCTGCTTCCCAGTGCTGCTCCAGCTGTGCCGGGTCGAGGTCGCTGCCCACGTGCTCGTGGCGGATCTCGATGAGCGTCGCGTCGGAGCCCTGTGGGACCAGGTGCACGTCGACGAGTGTCCGCGGCGAGTCCTCGTCCTTGTGCCAGGAGAAACGGATCTGCTCGAGCGGGTGGAAGCTCCGGGTCACGCCGTAGGTCCCGTCGGCGGCACGCCAGGCGTCGCCCTTGTCACCCAGCTGGCCGCCTTGGCCGAGGAGGGCCTCCATGCCAGTCGGACTGAGGAGGGTGGTCCACACGGACTTGATGGGGTGGGACACCGCGCGGCTGACGACCAGCGTGGTGTCCTTGGTCTCCGACTCGATGAGCTCCGTCATGATTGACCTCGATCCGTGAGCCCGGACCTCCGTGGTCCGGGAGGTTACCGCCGGTCCACCCGGCGTGTACCCACAGTAGTCGCGGCCTCAGACACTCGCGAGGCCAGTTGCCGGATCCCCAGAATTCTCATCTGTTCACCTGGCATTCACCTCGGTGCGGCGTGTCGCTGCCCGGTATCGCTGCTTGTCTCAAGTACAAAGGAC
>JACRAA010000331.1 GCA_016213595.1 Actinomycetota bacterium
AGGGCCTCGGCGTCGTCGACCTCGCACTGCTCACCGACGGGCTTCGGGCCGAGCGGGAGCAGGGCATCACCATCGACGTCGCCTACCGGTACTTCGCGTCCGCGAAGCGGAACTTCATCCTGGCCGACTGCCCCGGGCACGTGCAGTACACCCGCAACACGGTGACCGGCTCCTCCACGGCCGATGCACTCGTGCTGCTCGTCGACGCACGCAAGGGGGTTCTGGAGCAGACCCGGCGGCACCTCGCTGTCGCGGCACTGCTCCGCGTCCCCCACGTCATCGTGGCCGTCAACAAGATGGACCTCGTCGGCTACGACCAGGGGGTGTACGAGGATGTCGCGGCGGCGGTCACCGACGTCGCCCGGGAGCTCGGTCTCGGCCACGCCGTGACGATCCCCGTGTCCGCCCTCGAGGGTGACAACGTCGTGAGCCGCACCACGCATGCGCCCTGGTACACGGGGCCGAGCATCCTGGAGCTGCTCGAGGAGCTGCCGCCCAGCCATGACCCGGCGACGGAGAGCTTCCGCCTCCCCGTCCAGCTGACGATCCGGCCACAGGACGCGGCCCGTGACCCGGCGCATCGCGAGTACCGCGGCTACGCGGGCCAGATCGCCTCGGGCGTCGTCCGGCGGGGCGACCATGTCGTAGTCCTGCCGCTCGGCCGGTCCACGACGGTGGCCGGTATCGACACGGCCGACGGTGAGCTCGAGGAGGCCTTCGCTCCCATGTCGGTGACGCTCCGGCTGACGGACGAGATCGACGTCACCCGGGGCGACCTCATCGCCGCGGCGGACGCACCGCCCGAGCCCACGCAGGACCTCGACGGCATGGTCGCCTGGCTCCACGAGGAGCCGCTGCGTACCGGCCGGCGGGTGCTGCTCAAGCACACGACGCGGAGCGTGCCGGCGATCGTACGTGACATCTCGGGGCGGCTCGACCTGGCCACGATGACCCCGGAAGCCGCGGAGTCGCTGCAGCTCAACGACATCGGACGGATCTCCCTGCGGCTCGCGTCGCCGGTGATGCCGGACGAGTACCTGGTCTCCCGCCGCACCGGCCCGTTCCTTCTCGTCGACCCGCAGAGCGGAGCCACCCTCGCCGCCGGCATGGTCCGTGGTGACCAGGCGTTCTCCGCTCGGGCCACCATCAACGTGGGGCAGTTCTGGGCATGGGAGATCTAGTCGGCGAAGCCCTCGTCCTCGCCGTCCACGGCACGCGGAGCCCGGCCGGCCAGGCCGTGTCCGGGGCGCTGAGGGACGCTGTGGCGGCGCGCCTCGCCGGGGTGAACGTGGTGCTCGGGTGGGCCGACGTCCTCGAGCCACCGCTGGTCGAGACGCTCAGGGAGATCGGGCCCTGCGTCCTGGTGCCCGTGTTCTTGACGGTCGGCTACCACGTGGCGTACGACGTGCCCACGGCTGTACGTGACTCCGGCGGCGTGGCAGTGGTCACCCCCCACGTCGGGGACGCGATCCTCGACGCGGTCGCCGAGCGGCGGGCCGAGGTCGACCCCGCGCCGGAGGCCGTGGTGCTCGGGGCCGCCGGCTCGCTGCGGCCGGGATCGGTCGCGGAGGTGGCTGCCGCCGCGCGCCGGCTGGCGACGAGGGTGGGCTGCCCGGTGACGCCGGGCTTCGTCGCTTCGGCCGAGCCGTCCGTACGGGACGCCGTCGCCGCAGCACGCGCTGGCGGCGCCGGTCGAGTCTCCATCGCCTCGTACTTCCTCGCTCCGGGGGTACTGCCCGGACGCCTCGACACCGCCGGGGCTGACGTCGTCGCCCGCCCCGTCGGTACGCACCCCCACCTCGTGGACGCGATCGTAGAGCGGTTCCTCGCCGCCGCAGTGTCGGGGAGCTCGCAGACGGTCGTCTGACCGTCCGACCTCAGAGGGCTCCGGCCCTCAGGTCCCGGGCCATGGCGACCGCCGCCTGCGACACCCGCTCGTCGAGAGGGCGGGCCCCGGCGATCCGATGCCGGTTGCGGCCGCCGACCCGTACGGGCACGGGAGGCCGCAGCGCGGCCAGCCGGTCGACCACGGACTGTGCCGGGACGACGTCCTCCTCCAGGTGCACACCGAGGACCGCGGCTCGTGCCCCCACCTCGCTCGCCACGGTCGTCCAGTCGTCCAAGGGGACATCGGCGCCGAGGTAGATCGTGTTCACGCCGGCTCGTCTGAGGCACACGGCGAAGGCCAGCAGCATGACCTCGTGCCGTCCGCCCTGGGGGAGTCCGACGAGAACGGGAGCGCCGCCACGTGGCTGCGCCTCCTCGAACCGGGTCGACAGCTGACGGGTGACGGCGGCGCTCGCGAAGTGCTCCTGCGCGACCGTGAGCCGTCCGGTCTGCCAGGCCTCGCCGAGGCGCTGCAGCTCCGAGGGGAGCCACTCGTCGACCACGTCGTCGAAGCTCGAGGCGGCGAAGGCGTCTGTGAGCACAGCATGCACGAGCCCGGGGTCCAGCAGGGCTGCGGCAGCCACCAGGTCGAAGGAAGCGCCCTCGCCGTTCGCGGAGCCCTCGGCCCGTACCTCGCTGCCCTCGCCCCGTACCTCGCTGCCCTGGATCGTGCGGGCCGCGATCGAGGCGGGGACACCGTCGTGGACGAGGGCCGCCATGGCGCGCAACGTCGCGACCTGGTCGTCGTCGTACAGCCGGTAGCCCCCCGCGGAACGGGCGGGCGCGACGACCTTGTAGCGCCGTTCCCACACGCGGAGCGTCGCCTCGCTGACGCCTGTCAGCGCCGACACCTGCTTGACCGCGTACACAGCCGCCTCTTCTCGCCGGATGACCCGTGACAGTGCTGCCCAACCTTGAACAAACATTGGACAGACTCTTGACTGGGTACATGGTTCGCGCTTACCTTGGGAGAACCTTATACAAACGTTGGACGGACGTCATGGATACGAAGCGGTCGACACGCCAGCTCCACGACACGGCTACCGGCGGGGACGAGGTCATCCTCGTCGACG
>JACRAA010000349.1 GCA_016213595.1 Actinomycetota bacterium
GCGGCAGCGCCGAGGCGTCGCAGCCCGACGACGCGAGCGTGTAGGCACCCAGCGAGCCGTAGTCGTCGTACCCCACGCTCCAGGCGCCGTTGCCGGCGCCGTCCACCGAGACGAAGTAGATGCCCCGCTCGAGGGACAGCGAGAGCGAGGCGCCCATGCCGGAGGCCGTGGTGAGCGAGGTCTGCGCCGACGCGGGATCGGCGGTGGCGACCACCTGGCCGCGGCCGTCGAGCACCGTGAGCTCGATGTCGAGGTTCGCCTGCGACGGCAGCGGGCTGGCGGTGACCGTCACGGCGCCGGCGCAGTCGCCGAGGACGAACGTGTCGACGTCCGTGCGGTCGGTGACGTACGCCGTCCCGTTCGGGAGCGTCGGCGCGGCGACGAACGAGGCCGGTGCCTCGTCGACGCGGGAGCCGGCGACGGCGCGGATGATCGCGACGTCGTCCTCCTGGTTGGTGGCGCCGAGGTAGTCGCCCTTGCTCCACTGGCTGATCGGGCGGTCGTAACCGACGCCCATGATCGGCGCCCACGCGCCGTGGCCGCGGTCGTAGGACTGCGTGGCGTTGGCGTCGTGCCGCAGGCCGAAGTTGTGCCCGACCTCGTGGGCCGCCGCCTCGGCGATGTTCTTGGGGGAGTTGCCGAGCCTCTGCGGGAAGACCCAGGCGGGCTGGCGAAAGCCGTACCCGTCGCCGGCAGCGCCCGCGCCTCCGCCGTTGATGGTGTCGAAGACGTCGATGTAGGCCACGCCGCCGCACCCTCCCGGGCAGATCGCCTCCTGGGCGCCGACGCTCGGCGTGATGAGGACGCGCGAGCCGTAGGACAGGTCGAGGACGCTCGAGCGGTGGATGCCCGCGGGGCCGGGGTCGGCCGTCGTCACGTCGACGTCGAAGGGGGCGTAGTCCTCGGCGACGTACTGCCAGATCGTCTGGATCGAGGCGAGCTCGGCGTCGCTGAAGGCCGCGCCGTTGCCGGACGGGTCCCACGCCGGCTGCGTGGTCGGCGTCGTCGGGTAGCCGGCGTGCCACCCGGTGCCGCTGGCGGTGCCGCCGTTGAAGTCGAGGTAGATCGTCTTCGTCGAGCCGGGCTTGCTGTGCAGCAGGAAGGTCTGGTCGAGCGGCGCCTCAGCGGCGACGGGATCGTCTGCGGGTGCCGCCGCGGTTCCGTCCACGAAGAACACCGCGCCGCTGGTGTCGATCCACGCCGACGGGTCGGTCGTCAGCAGCTCGGTCAGCTCGGCGGTGGACATGTCGTTGCTGGCTGCCGCGTCGTCGAGGTCGCTGCCGAGGAGGCGTACGGCCTGATCGCCCCGCGCGGGACGGTCGAGGTTGACGTCGCTCGCACCTGCGGGCGCGGCCTGGGCGGAGACGGGGACACCGGACACGCTTCCCAGCGTGAGCAGGACGGACAGGGCGGGCATGCCGAGACGCACGGCCAGACGATGCATGGAAGCTCCTCGATGATCAGGGGAACGCTAGGGGCGCACCGCCCCTGACGCGGTCGGAACCGCGTCGGACCACCCGATGTGACTACCTGTCCTCGGACGGGCGGTCGCCCACGGTGTGGGCGTGCGGCCGGCCGGGGTCGTCGAGCGCCGGCGAGGGCTCGCTCGCCCGGAGGGCTTCGAGCTGCGCGCAGACCGCGGTGCCGTAGAAGAACGCGATCGACGACAGCAGCGCCCACAGCAGCAGCGCGAAGACGCCCGCCAGCGGGCCGTACACGCTGCCGAACGAGCCGCTGAAGGAGACGTACGCCGCCAGCCCGAGGGTCGCGACCGCGCTCAGCACCACGGCGATCCCCGAGCCCAGTGCCAGCCACGACAGTGCGGGCTGACGGCGCCGCGGGGCGTGGTCGAGGAGGACGGCGATGGTGAGGACGAGCAGGCCGAGCCCGACCGGCCAGCGCAGGACGTTCCACCAGTCCTCGGTCGTGTCGGACCAGCCGTAGTTGTCGACCATCGCCTCGCCGAGCGCGGCGCCGCCGACGATCATCACGAAGCCGATGCCGACGGGCACGGCCAGCACGGCCGTCAGCACGGCGGCGCGACCGTACTTCGCGAGTGCCTTTCGGTCGCGCCGGATGCCGTAGATGCGGTTGGCCCCGCGCTCGACCTGCGCCATCGCGGTGGTCATCGACAGGAGTGCGAAGCCGAGGCCGAGCACGAGGGCGACCTCGCCCGCCTTCTCGGACTCGTCGGGCTGGTCGACCGCCGAGGCCAGCGCATCACTGTCACCGGCGCCGGGGGAGAGCGAGTCGACGACGTGGGCGACCACGGCGGCCGGGCGCTCCTCGTCGAGGTCGGCTGCGAGCCCGGTGAGGGCGAGGAGGAACGGCACCACCGCGAGGCACGCCTGGAGCGCGAGGGCACGCGAGTTGGTGAAGCCGTCGCCGTAGCGGAACCGCACGAACGACTCGACCGCGATCCTCCGCAACCCGTGCTGCCGGGCGAGGTGCCAGGCGTCGAGCGCGTCGAGCTCGTCACCGTCCATCTCGGTGGTGACGGGGACAGTGCGCGCGGTCGTCATGGCCGCACCCTAGGGGCGTCCTCGAGAGCGGCGACCGCCGCGCCCACGGGAGGCAGCGACGCGAGCTCGTCGGCGACCTCCCGGCACCGCGTGCCCATCGCGTCGTCGGCCAGAGCGGCCCGCGCGGCGTCACGGATCTCGTCGGGGCCGGCGGTGGCGGCGTCGAGCGTCGTGGCGACGCCGAGCTCGCCGGCGCGCAGTGCGTTGTGCGGCTGGTCCGCGCCGAGGGGCAGCAGCACCGACGGCAGGCCGTGGGCCAGGGCGGCCATCAGGCTGCCGGAGCCACCGTGGCTCACGACGAGGTCGGCGGTGGCGAGGACCTCGGCCTGCGGGACGAACCGCTCGATCCGCACGTGCGCGGGCTGCGGGCCGAAGGCGGCCGGGTCCAGCTCGTGCCCGATCGTGATCACGACGTCGGCGTCCTGCCCGCCCAGTCCCGCGGCCAGCCGCTCGAAGA
>JACRAA010000350.1 GCA_016213595.1 Actinomycetota bacterium
CGGTCTTCGCAGGCCCGCGCCCGCGGCCGCGCCCCAGGCCGGACAGCCGGCGCCGCAGCCTGCACAGCCCGAGCCGTACCACGCTGCCGCTCCGGCACCCGAGCCGACTCCGGCCCCCGAAGCCGCTGCCGCCCCGCAAGCTGCTGGCGCCCCCGAGGCTGCTGTGGACCCCGAGCGCGTCTCGCGTCCCGCCGCGCTCGCTGAGCCTGTCACCGCCGCATCCGCGGCCACCGCTGCTGACCCCGAGCCGCCCGTACCCGCGGAGGAGGCCACGCAGCTGCCCCCCACGCCCCGGGTCGAGCCGACGGAGGCACCCGCCCAGCAGGTGGGGCCGGTCTCCCCCAAGCCGCAGACCTCACGCAGGTCGGCGCCCACGAAGCCTCGTTCCGCCAGGGAAGAGTGAGAGAGGAAAGTCATGAGTGAAGCACTCGGTCTCGTCGAGACCAAGGGTTACGTCGGAGCCGTCGAGGCTGCCGACGCGATGGTCAAGTCCGCCAACGTCTCCCTGCTCGGCTACGTGAAGGTCGGAGCCGGCCTCGTCACGGTGCTCGTGCGCGGTGATGTCGGCGCGGTCAAGGCCGCCGTCGACGCCGGTGCCGCCGCGGCGGCGCAGGTGGGCGAAGAAGTCGTCAGCAAGCACGTCATCCCCCGTCCTCACGCGGACGTGGAGATGCTGCTGCCCCAGAAGGCCTGACATGGTCCCTCCGGATAGCCATCAACTCGTCGAGGAGGTCACTCGCATGGTCCTCTTCCGTCTGCACAGCATGCAGAACCAGATCGTGCTGGGAGTGTCGAACCGGCACGTCCATCTCAGCCGTGAGGACCTCACCACGCTGTTCGGGCTCGACGCGCTGACGGTGTACCGGAGGGTACGTCAGCCCGGCGAGTTCGCCGCCGAGCAGTTCGTGAAGGTCCATGGCCCGCGTACGACCTTCGAGAAGGTGCGGATCATGGGCCCCTGCCGGGCCAAGAGCCAGGTCGAGCTGAGCCGTACGGACTGCATCCAGCTCGGCATCGACGCCCCGCTCACGCAGTCCGGTCACCTCCAGAACGCCGGACCGGTCGAGATCGAGGGGCCGAAGGGCCGGGTGCGCCTCGAGCACGGCGCCCTGGTGGCCGCCCGGCACGTCCACATGGGACCAGGGCACGCGGCAGAGCTCGGCGTCGCCGACCAGGAGCTGGTGAAGATCCGGTTCGGAGGGCAGCGCGGCGGCGTACTCGACAACTTCATCATCAGGGTCAAGGACGAGTGGGTCCCCGAGATCCATCTCGACACCGACGAGGCCAACGCCCTCGGTCTCCACAGCGGTGACCACGGGGAGCTGATCAAGGGGTGACTGCAACGATGGTGTCCTCCCGCATGACCTCTGAAGCGGCGATCCGACGCTTCGCGGACATGGTGCGTACGGGCGAGGTCGCCGAGCCGTACGGCGAGCCCCGGCTCGGCGTCGACCTCGGCACCGCGAACGTCGTCCTGTCCGTCGTGGACGGCGAGAACCAGCCGGTCGCGGGCGCGTGGGTGCACTCCACGGTCGTACGGGACGGGATCGTCGTCGACTGGGCGGGCGCCACCACTGTCCTCCGCCGGCTGAAGGACGACATCGAGCGCCGGACCGGCCACCGGTTCACGAGGGCGTCGGTCTCGATCCCGCCGGGGATCAGCGAGGGTGACACCAAGGTCTTCCGCAACGTCGCCTCCGCCGCCGGACTGGACACTGACGAGGTGGTGGACGAGCCCGTGGCCGCGGCCCGGGCGCTGGGCATCAGCGACGGCTGCGTCATCGATATCGGCCACGGCACCACGGGCGTGTCGATCCTGTCCGGCTCGCGCGTCCTCCTCTCGGTGGACGAGGCGACCGGCGGGCACCACATGAACCTCGTCCTCGCCGGCGCGTACCACATCGGCTACGACGTCGCCGAGGTCATGAAGAAGGACCCGACGAGGATCCACGAGGTGATGGGTGTGATCCGTCCGACGCTGGAGAAGATGGCATCCATCGCCGAGGCCGCGCTCGTCGGGTTCGACGTCCCGGCGGTGTACCTGGTCGGCGGCTCCAGCTCGTTCCCCGACGCGCCGGACGTCTTCGCCCAGCGGCTCGGCCGCCCTGTCATCCGTCCCGCGGAGCCCCTGTTCGTGACACCGCTCGGCATCCCCATGAAGGAGCTTTCCGATGACTGAGGCTGAGCTGCGCGCCCTCATCGTCGACGTGATCGTCGACCTGATGAGGCCCGCCCCCCGGCGCGCCCTCGTCCTGTTCTCGGGCGGCCTGCTCGGTTTCGAGGAGGCCCTCGGCGAGCTGAAGCTCCTCGCTGCTGACGGCGTGGAGCTGGACTACCTCCAGACGCCGAGCGCGTTGCGCATCCTCGACCAGGACAAGATCCGTGCGATCGGCATGCGCGACGTCACGACCCGCATGGTCGCCGACCACGACATGCTCATCGCTCCCACCCTCACGAGCAACATCGCCGCGAAGGTGGCGCACGGCATCGCGGACTGCCTCGCCACCAACCTGTTCAGCGAGTTCATCATGAGCAACAAGCTCGTCGTCGCGTCGCGCAGCGCGATCTGTCCCGACGGGGCGCCGAAGCAGGGCTGGTTCCCGCAGATGCCCCCGGCCTACGCCGACCTGCTGCGCGCCAACCTGTCCGCGCTCGCCTCCTACGGCGTGCGTCTGTCGGACTCCCGTTTCCTGTACCGCACAGCCATCGCGTCCTTCGAGCGGCGGGACCAGGCCCGCCGTGCGCCGGTCGTCGCCATGCTGGGGACATCCGTCGCCGGCTTCCTCGCCGGGGTCGCCGCCCACACTGCGGTCGAGCAGCCGGTGGCCCGCGAGGTCGAGCCGGCTGAGCCCGTACAGCCCGGCGTCGTACCGTGCGGGCTCACACTCATCAGCCAGCAGGTGATCCAGACGCTGCCCGAGGGCACC
>JACRAA010000336.1 GCA_016213595.1 Actinomycetota bacterium
GGCCGTACGTGTACTCGCTCGCCAACAAGACCGACGGCTCGTCGAAGATCGCCGGCAAGTTTGCCGTTGCGCCGATCCCCGGACTGAAGGGCCCTGGCGTCTCGACGCTCGGCGGTCACAACATGGGCATCTCCACCTACTCGCAGAACAAGGGCACGGCGCTCGAGTTCGTCAAGTGGTGGAACAGCGCCGAGAACCAGAAGGCCAACACCATCGCGACCTCCAACGCCCCGACCTGGACCGCGCTGTACACCGATCCTGAGCTGACCAGCCAGTTCGCGTACCTGCCGGTGCTCAAGGCCTCGATCGACAAGGCCCAGGCTCGCCCGAAGGCCGTGAAGTACGGCGATGTCACCCTGGCGATCCAGGATGCTGCGTACAACGCACTGAACGGGACGACGCCGCCGAAGGCAGCCATGGACGACCTGCAGACGAAGCTCACCGCTCTCGTCAAGTGAGGCATCACTAGGTAGTCTCGCTGGCGTGGCACCGAGGCCATGAGCCTTGGTGTCACGCCAGCGGGCCAATCAGGCTCAGGAGGTGCCATGGCAGTCACCGCAGCGGAGCAGCGCACAGCTCCGGTAGCAACAAAGCGCAAAAAGAACGCGTTCTCGGACGGTCAAGGGACGTTGGCGGCGATACTGCTCGCGCCCACCTTGCTGGTGATGTTCTTCGTGACCGGCATCCCGATCGTCATGTCGATCATCGAGTCTTTCTTCCGTGCCAACGGCGGCGTGGACCCGAACACAGGTCTGGTCAATAACGGGACCAGCTTCGTGGGGTTGCAGAACTTCACCGACGTCTTCGCGCACCCGGGCCTGGTGGTCGGCGTCTACGGGTCGATGGACCGGCTGATCAACGCCTTCCTCAACACCACCCTCTTCACCGTCGTCTGCGTCATTCTCGAGACGATTCTCGGGGTCGCGATGGCACTCATCATGGCCAAGGCATTCCGTGGGCGCGGACTGGTCCGGGCCTCGATCCTGGTGCCGTGGGCCATCCCGACCATCGTCTCGGCGGTGATGTGGAAGCTCATCTTCAACACCTCCGGCGTGGCCAACAAGGTGCTCGGGCTCACCAACACCCCGATCCTCTGGCTCGGCGACAACAGGTACTCGCAGCTGGCGATCATCGTCGCGGACGTCTGGAAGACGGCGCCGTTCATCGGGCTGCTGACCCTCGCCGGTCTGCAGACGATCCCCGCCGAGGTGTACGAGGCGGCGAGGGTCGACGGGGCGAACGCCTGGCAGACGTTCACCCGCATCACCCTTCCGATGGTGAAGCCGGCGCTCGTCGTCGCGGTGCTGTTCCGGACGCTCGACACGCTGCGCATGTTCGACCTGCCTTGGGGAATGATCGGCCCGGGCAAGTACTCGGTGGAGACCCTCTCGGTGTTCGCCTACCTTGAGATGAACGCGACGCGATACGGCCAAGCAGCGACCTACTCCATCATCCTGTTCCTCTACATCGTCCTCATCGCGTTCCTCTTCGTGACGCTGCTCGGGGCCGACGTCGTCGGTGACGAGGAGCTCAAGGCGGTCAACCAGCAGCGCAAGCGAATGCGTGAGCTGCACAAGAAGCAGAGCAAGGCGTCCGCGAAGGTACGGACAACGATCACGAGCGGAGGGGCGGCGTCATGACCCAGGTCACAGCTCCCGTTGTCGCACACCTGACGCCTGAAGAGCTGGGCGCCCTGCAGAAGCCGAGCCATGACTCGAGGTGGTGGATGGGCACGATCGCCTCGGTCGTCGGCATGGCCCTGATCGTCCTCTACTGCCTCGTGCCGTTCTACTGGATGGTCATCTCGTCGTTACGCCTGCCGACCATGGGCCTGAGCAACGACTACTGGCCCAACCCGATCTCGTTCGAGAACTATCCGGGCGTCTTCAGTCCCCAGAACAACTTCCTCCGAGCCATCGTCAACTCGGTCGTCGTCTCCGTGACCACCACCGCGCTCACCCTGGTGTTCGGGATCATCGGCGCCTACGCTTTGGCGCGGCTGCGGTTCGCCGCAAAGGGACTCGTGCTGGCGGTCATCATCGGCGCCTCGATGTTCCCCGGCATCACGCTGCTGCTGCCGCTGTTCAAGCTGTTCACCGGCGCGTACGAGTGGATGCCGCTCCACTGGCTCAACCAGTACCAGGCGGCGATCATCCCGTCCCTGTCGTTCGGTCTGCCCCTGTGCGTGTGGAACCTGACGGCGTTCTTCCGTCAGCTTCCGGTCGAGCTCGAGCAGGCGGCGATGGTCGACGGCTGCACCCCCGGTGAGGCGTTCCGCAAGGTCATCCTTCCGCTCGCCGCGCCTGGCGTGTTCACGACGGCGATCCTCACCTTCATCGCGGTCTGGAACGAGTTCATGATCTCGCTGACGTTCCTGCAGGCGAGGGACATGAAGACAGCCACGGTGGCCCTGAGCCAGTTCACGGGGACCTTGGGCTTCAACACGCCGTACGGCTCGATCATGGCTGCGGGCGTCATCACCACCATCCCGCTGCTCATCCTGGTGCTCTTCTTCCAGCGCAGGATCGTCGCGGGTCTGACAGCTGGTGGTGTGAAGTAGTATCTCCATGGTGTCTGAAGCCAGGGGCCCGGGTGAGTGTTCATCCGGGCCCTTGGTGTCTCTCCATGCTGGAGCGCCGACATGCGAAAGGGCCCCGCTCTCGCGAGGCCCGTGTTCGTACCACCCATGTGCTACATCACCGCTGGTACACCACCAGGGACTTGAACCCTGAACCCGCTGATTAAGAGTCAGCTGCTCTGCCAGTTGAGCTAGTGGTGCGCGCCGAGGGTCAAGAGTAGCAAAGCCCCCTCGTCCCGTGCGAATCGGAGGCACCCGTACCGGTGCACGTCGCGCCGCCGCAACCGGGCAGTCTTGCTGCCGCGTGCAACTCTTGAAAGATGAACGACGAGCCGGAGCGCCGCGTCGAGTACCTCGACGAATGGGACTCCGAGTTCCCGCCCGAGCCTCGCCGTCCTGCGCAGCGGCGGCTCATACTGCCGGTCGCTCTCGTCGTCGTGACGGCCGTCGTCCTCGCCCTCGCCCTCGGTGGTGCCGGCGGTGGGCTGTTCACCCCGGTGGCGCGCAAGGTCCCCAGCGCGACAGGCACAGCACCAGTCCCGGCGCCGCCGTACCAACCGGTCGACCTCGCGACCCAGAGCGCTTTCACGCCGGCTCCGCCCACCGACGACGTCGAGGCCCGCCCCCTCGTGGTGACGCTGGCCGAGTCTCTACCCCCGACCGCGGACGGCATCCTCAGCTTCAAGGTCAGCGTGTGCGTCAACGCCGACGTCGGCAGCGCGGGCGGGGGACGGGTGCCGATCATGCGCAACTTCTGGACGCTCGTCTCGCACAGCTCGAACGAGCTCCTGGCTCCGCTCCCGTCCGGCGGCCCCAACCCGGTGTTCCCCGACCTGTACTACTACCTCAAGGGACAGTGCGCCTCGGGCTACATCTCGTTCCAGACCACGCCGGGGTTCGTGCCGCAGTACCTCTCCTACCAGGACAACCGCTTCGCGTGGTCCTGGCGGGTCACCTAGCGGTTCCGCGCGCTGCCCGGCCGGCCTGGGACCGTACCGGCTGGGACCGTACCGCGGCGATCCGCTGGCGGCGCAGCTCGTCGATCGCCGGCTGCGGCAGGGGGTCGAGCGTACGGCCCAGAGCCAGCTCCAGGACGTGGTCGGCGAGCTCCGGGTTCCGCGCCAGCACCGGGCCGTGCGGGTACGTGCCGACGACCTTCCCCTGCTGGGCGCCCTCGGTCCCGTCGTAGCCGTTGCCGATGCCCCTCTCGACGACGCCGAGGGGACGGGCATCGGGGCCGAGCCGCGTGAAGCCACCGTGGTTCTCGAAGCCGGTCACGAGGGA
>JACRAA010000039.1 GCA_016213595.1 Actinomycetota bacterium
CACCCGTCGACGCCGACGAACAGTCCGCCCACGCCTGGGGCCGTGCCCACTGGATCGCCGTCGCCGAGGTGTCGGACAGCGGCATCACGGGCTGGGAGGTTCACGAGGTCGCCTGGGACCGTCTCCACGACTCCAGCACCCACGGGTCGCACCACGCCCGCGTGGCGGGGTTCCTCAAGGCCCACAACATCCAGGCGGTCGTCGTCGACCACGTGGGCGAGGGGATGCAGCGAATGCTCACGACCATGGGGATCCCGATGCTGCCGGCCTCCCCCGGCGACGCCCGCGCATCCGTACTGGCGGCGGTGCGGGGCATCGAGAGCTAGGCGAGCCGGGGCGGGTCTTCGGCCTCGCGCCGACTCCCGTGACTGGAAGCGGCGCTGACCCCAGTCCACACGCCTACAGTGCTCGCATGCGCGTTCCCGACTGGCGGCCGGCACTGACGGCGGCGCACGGCGCCGCACTGGACTGGCTCGAGCACCTCGACGAGCGGCCCGTACGTCCGGACGCCGACTACGACACCATGCGCGCGGCCTTGGCTGAGCCGATGCCGGAGACAGGGCTTCCGCCCGAGCAGGTGATCGCTGAGCTCGCCGCCACCGTGAGGCCCGGGCTCATCGCGATGAACCACGGCCGGTTCTTCGGCTGGGTCATCGGCGGCGCCACGCCCGCGGGGGTGGCCGCGGACTGGCTCGTCGCAGCATGGGACCAGAACACGGCGATGGCGGAGCCCACGCCGGGCCTGTCAGCGCTGGAGGCGGTCACCGCCGACTGGCTGCTGGAGCTGCTGGACCTGCCGAGGACCTCCTCCGTGGCGTTCGTGACGGGCGCGCAGGTCGCCAACCTCGTCTGTCTGGCCGCCGCACGGGACCGGGTGCTGGCCGACACCGGGTGGGACGTCGAGGGGCAGGGCCTCATCGGTGCTCCCGCCGTGACGGTGCTGGCCGGCGAGTACATGCACCACACGATCGGGAAGGCCGTACGGATCCTGGGCCTGGGAGAGGCGCGGATCATCACGGTGGCGGCGGACGGGAACGCGCGGATGCGGCCGGATGCCCTCTCCACCGCACTGTTGGCCGTCGAGGGACCGGCCATCGTCTGCGCCCAAGCCGGCGAGATCGCGACGGGAGGCATCGACCCGCTCGCTCGGCTCGCCGACGTCGTCGATGCTCGCCGTGCCACCTCGCCGACCTGGCTGCACGTCGACGGGGCGATCGGCCTGTTCGGCCGGGCGTCCGCGGTCCTTGCCCCGAAGCTCGCCGGCGCTGAACGCGCCGACTCGTGGTGCACCGACGCGCACAAGTGGCTCAACACGCCGTACGACTGCGGCATCGCCGTCGTCCGTGACCGGGAAGCGCACCACCGCGCGATGACGCTCCAGGCGTCGTACCTTCCGCAGCCGGGAGCGGCGCGGGACCCGATCGACTGGAACCCCGAGATGAGCCGGCGGGCACGAGCCACCGCGGTGTACGCGACGCTGCGAACGCTGGGCCGCGCCGGTGTCGCCACCCTAGTCGAGGGCGACTGCGCCATGGCCCAGCTGCTCGCCGAGGGGATCCGTGAGATCCCGGGCGCGGAGGTCTGCAACGAGGTCGAGCTGAACCAGGTGCTCGTACGGCTCCGGGACCCGGCGGGACTGGACGACGACGCCCACACCCGGGCCACGCTGTCCCGGCTCCAGCTCAGCGGCGTGGCGTTCCCCAGCGCCACCACGTTCAAGGGGCACGCGGCCATCCGCTTCTCGGTGGCGAACTGGGCCACCGACGAGGACGACGTCGCGGAGACGCTGGAGGCGCTCACCGACGCCCACACCCGCTGGGGCTGAGCGCGCGCCTGCCGCAGGGGCCACACGCCGGCCTCCCTGCGTCAGCCGCGCGCCTCCTCGGCGATGCGCTCGTGGTGACGTACGACCTCGTTGACGATGAAGGTCAGGAACTTCTCGGCGAACTCCGGGTCGAGACCCGACTCGACGGCGAGCTCGCGCAGACGCCTGATCTGCTGCTCCTCACGGCCGGGGTCGGCCGGGGGCAGCCCCTTGGACGCCTTCAGCTCCCCCACGGCGCGTGTGATCCTGAACCTCTCGGCGAGCAGGTGGACGAGGGCTGCGTCGAGGTTGTCGATCGAGGCGCGCGCGGCGACCAGCTCAGTTGGGAGCTCACCCATCAGACGATCACCAGCTCGATGCGCTGGAACTCCTTGACGTCGGTGTACCCGGTCGACGCCATCGCGCGACGGAGAGCTCCGACGAGGTTCATCGAGCCGTCGGGCGTCACGGAGGGGCCGTGCACGATCTCCTGCAGCGTGCCGACCGTCTCGAACTTGGCGCGCTCGCCGCGGGGCAGGGTGGCGTGCCAGGCCTCAGCGCCCCAGTGGTACCCCTTCCCCGGGGCGTCCGTCGCGCGTGCGAGCGGGGCGGCCACCATGACCGCATCGGCGCCGCAGGCGATGGCCTTCGCGATGTCTCCGGAGCGGCCGACGCCGCCGTCGGCGATGACGTGCACGTACCGGCCGCCCGACTCGTCGAGGTAGTCCCGCCGGGCTTCCGCGACATCGGCGATCGCCGAAGCCATCGGCACCTCGATGCCGAGCACGTCCCGGTTGGCGTGACGGGCGCCGCCGCCGAAGCCCACGAGGACGCCTGCAGCTCCCGTACGCATGAGGTGGAGGGCCATCTGGTAGGTCGCACAGCCGCCGACGATGACAGGGACGTCGAGCGTACGGATGAAGGTCTTGAGGTCGAGCGGGTCCGAGGCCTTCGAGACGTGCTCGGCGGACACCGTCGTGCCGCGGATCACGAAGAAGTCCGGGGCGGCCTTCACGACGGCATCGGCGAACTCACGCGTGTTCTGCGGGGAGAGGGAGCCGGCGACCGGGACGCCGGACGCCCGGATCTCCGCCATGCGCGCCTCGATGAGCTCCGGGCGGATGGGCAAGGCGTACAGCTCCTGCATCCGCTTCGTGGCGGTCACCTGGTCCTCGATCGCTGCCAGCTCGTCGAAGAGGGGTGCAGGGTCGTCGTAGCGGGTCCACAGGCCCTCGAGGTTCAGCACGCCCAGACCGCCGAGCCGGCCCATCGCGATGGCCGTCGCCGGGGACATGACGGAGTCCATCGGCGCGGCAAGGATCGGGAAGTCGAGCCGGATCGCGTCGATGCGCCAGGCGAGGTTGACCTCCTCGATGCCGCGGGTGCGGCGGGAGGGGACGAGCGCGATCTCGTCGAACGAGTACGCCTTGGAGGCGCGACGGCTGCGTCCGATGTCGTACATGGCTTGGTCAGCCTCCGTAGTTAGGGGCCTCGACGGCCATCTGGATGTCGTGCGGGTGGGACTCGCGCAGGCCGGCGGGGGTGATCCGTACGAACCTGCCGCGCTCGTGCAGCTCGGGGATCGTCGACGCGCCGGTGTAGAACATGGACTGCCGCAGACCGCCGACCAGCTGGTACGCGACCGCCGCCAGCGGACCCCGGTAGGCGACCTTGCCCTCGATTCCCTCGGGGACGAGCTTGTCGTCGCTCACGACGTCGGCCTGGAAGTACCGGTCCTTCGAGTACGAGCCCTTGCGGCCACGGGCCGCCATCGCGCCGAGCGACCCCATGCCGCGGTACTGCTTGAACTGCTTGCCGTTGATGAACACGAGCTCGCCGGGCGACTCGTCGCAGCCGGCCAGCAGGGAGCCGACCATCACGGTGTCGGCACCGGCGACGAGTGCCTTCGCGATGTCGCCGGAGTACTGGAGGCCGCCGTCGCCGATGACGGGGACACCCGTCGGCTTGCAGGCGCGGGCCGCCTCGTAGATGGCCGTCACCTGAGGGACGCCGACGCCGGAGACCACTCGCGTCGTACAGATCGAGCCCGGGCCCACACCGACCTTCACGCCGTCCACCCCGGCCTCGACAAGGGCCTTCGCACCCTCGTACGTCGCGACGTTCCCGGCGACGATGTCGACCTCCGAGGTGCGCGGGTCGGCCTTCAGGCGGCGGATCATCTCGACGACGGCCCGGCTGTGGCCATGGGCGGTGTCCACGATGAGCAGGTCGACTCCTTCTTCGACGAGGCACATCGCCCGCTCGTACCCGTCGCCGAAGAAGCCCACCGCGGCGCCCACGCGGAGCCGGCCGAGGTCGTCCTTCGTGGCGAACGGATGCTTGTCGGCCTTCACGAAGTCCTTGAGGGTGAACAGGCCCGTGAGCTTGCCGTCGGCGTCGACCAGCGGCAGCTTCTCGATCTTGTTGGCCGCCATGAGGGCGAGCGCGTCCTCGCCACTGATGCCGGGACGACCCGTGACGAGGGGCATGCGGGTCATGACGTCCCGGACGACTCTTCGCGGGTCATCCTCGAAGCGCATGTCCCGGTTCGTGACGATGCCGAGCAGCCGCATGTCGTCGTCGACGACGGGGACGCCGGAGATGCGGTAGTGGCCGCACATCTCGTCGACCTCGCCGATCGTCTTGTCGGCGGTGATCGTGATCGGCTCCTCGACCATGCCGGCCTCGGACCGCTTCACACGGTCGACCTGTGCGGCCTGCTCGGCGATCGGGAGGTTGCGGTGGAGGATCCCCAGGCCGCCCTCACGAGCCATCGCTATCGCCATGCTCGCCTCGGTGACGGTGTCCATGGCGGCGCTCAGCAGGGGGATCCGCACGGACACCCGGCGAGACACCTGGCTCGTCGTGTCGACGCTGGACGGGATGACATCAGACTCGTTCGGGAGGAGCAGCACGTCGTCGAACGTGAGGCCCAGCATCGCGAACTTCTCCGGCACACCTGCAGCAGTCAGCTCCGAGCTCATGGCCACCTTTCGCTAGGCGGCCATCCTAACGGCGATGCGCCGGCTCCTCGGTCCCCGCTCACCAGCGCCGGCAGGGGGTCGTCAGGTCTGTAGCAGCCGGACGAGTGCCGGCTCGATCTGGCTGTCCCGGAACTCGAAGCCGTACTCCTCCAGCCTGTTGGGCAGCACCCACTGGCTGCTCACCATGGCGCCCTCGACGAACTCCTTGCCGAACAGTGCGGTCGCGAGCGGCACGGGGAACGGGATGACGGTCGGCCGGTGCAGGGCTGCGCCCATCGCCCTCGTCCAGCGGGCGTTCGTCACCGGGTGCGGTGCGGTGAGGTTGAACGGTCCGGTCTCCTCGCTCGTGAGGAGCCACCGGAGGGCCGCCACCTCGTCGTCGAGGGAGATCCAGCTCACCCAGTGCCGACCGTCGCGGACCTGTCCGCCGAGACCGAGCTTGAACGGCAGCAGCTGGGCGCCGATGTAGCCGCCCCGCGGCGTCATGACATGGCCGGTACGAGCGAGAGCGGTCGGTACGGGCGCGACGGAGGCGGCCTCCTCCCACGCGACGACGACGCCGGCGAGGAAGTCGTGTCCCGGTGGCGCCGTCTCGTCCACCGCGTGGTCGCCGGTGGGGCCGTAGTAGCCGATCGCCGAGCCGCTCACGAAGCGCTGGCACCGGCCGTCGGCGGGGAGCGCGGCGACGAGCGTCTCCGTGGTGCTCAGTCGCGAGGTCAGGATGCTGCGCTTGTAGTCCTCGGTCCAGCGGCCGCCTGCGACGGACGTACCGGCGAGGTTGACGACGGCGTCGACATCAGCGAGACCAGGGCCCTCGATGCGCCGCTCCTCGGGGACGATCTGCCGCTCGTCGGTGCCGCGCGGCGCGTGACGGACGAGCCGTACGACCTCGTCCCCACCCCACCGCAAGGCCTGGACCAGCGCGGAACCGATCAGCCCTGTGCTGCCTGTGATCGCCACTCGCATGGGGCAACCGTAGTGGGAAGTGTCAATGAGGCTGGGGGAACCGGACCGGCGGGGCCGGTCAGGCCGCGACCAGGCCGTGGCGGGCGAACGCGAGCCGCACGCCGTCCTCGACCGTCGAGGCCGTCACCTCGTCGGCGATGTCCTTGACCGCCTGCGGGGCGTCGCCCATGGCGATGCCGACGGCAGCGTGCTGGAGCATCTCGATGTCGTTGTAGCTGTCGCCGATCGCGATCGTGTCCGCCCGGTCGATGCCGAGGTGGGCGAGGACGACCTCGAGCCCCGTCGCCTTGTGGACGCCGGGCAGCATCATCTCGCCCGCGCTCGTGCCGAAGACGGTGACGGATGCCGGTACGACCTCGAAGTCGGTGAACTCGGCGCGGATCTCGTCGATCGGCGCGACGGCCTCGAAGAAGATCGCCTTGGTGATGGCCGCGGCGTACGGGTCGGAGTCGACGTCGATGGTGTCCACGTACCGCAGCAGCCCGTGGTCCACCTCGTCGAAAGCAGGGTCGGCCGCGACGCATGCGGCCACGACCTGCTTGAGGAGGTCCCTGGCGGCCCGGGTCGCGAAGACACCGTCGTGGGCCTGGAAGTAGTAGCCGCCGCCATGTGCGTCGAAGTAGGTCGCGACGTGGCGCAGCGCGTCGGGAGCAACACTCTCGTGGCGCAGCACATCGGACCCGACCTGTACGTACGCGCCGGAGGCGAGCACGAAGCCGTCGTAGCCGACGTCCAGCACATCGGGGGTCAGCTCGGTCATGGAGCGACCCGTGCAGAGGAAGACGAGGTGCCCGTTCTCGCGGGCCTCACGCACCGCCCGTGCGGCGCTGTCCGGCACGTGGCCGTAGTCGTCGATGAGCGTGCCGTCGACGTCGAGGAAGACGGCGGTGCGGGTCATGGTGACGGTTCCTTCCGTGTCGCCGGTGCAGCCTGCGCTCACGGCTTCTCCTATTGATACCAGGCGCGCACCCTTGCTCCGGACCTCACTCGCAGCGCGAACGGGAAGACCGATGCACCCGGCGCGAATCGGGTAGCGATTTTTCCTTCTGTACCTGATACTTAAGCCTTGTATTCGAACACTCATTTTGTTATCTTCCATGTATGAGCATCGCCTCGCTCCAAGGACTGCCGTCGACTCCGGCGGCGTCCTCGTGTGAGCTGGGACGCGTGCTCGACGAGGTCAAGATCCTGCTCGAAGTGGTCCGGACGACTGAACGCTCGGGGGCCAACGACGAGGAGCGTCTGGGCTGGGTCGACCAGATCCGCGACATCACGCGGCGAGCAACAGCGATGGCGTCGGTGCTGGTCAACGAGGCCGACGAGGCCGGGTCGGCGATGCGCGCGCGACACTCGAGGCTTGAGGACTGGATGGCGCGTACGGGCCAGGAGACTACCCGCGAGACGTCGGGGGCCGTGTGGGCCGCACGGGGGCTCGAACGGCGACCAGCTGTCCTGGACGCGGCGTCACGGGGTCAGATCAGCATGGGGCAGGCGAAGGCCATCAACGAGGCGCTCGACGCGCTGCCGACCCGCATGGAGCATTCCCTGAAGGTTCAGGCGGAGAGGTTGATCCTGACCGAAGCCGCCCACGCCCCGTCCGAGAAGCTGCGGACGATGGCCGACCGGCTCGTGCGGCAGGTCGCAC
>JACRAA010000353.1 GCA_016213595.1 Actinomycetota bacterium
GCGTGGGTGCTGTCGTGTCCACGACCGTGATCGTGAAGCAGCCCTTGGCGGGGTTCCCCGAAGCGTCCGTGGCGGTGCAGGCAACCTTGGTCGCGCCGAGAGGGTAGAACCCCGACTCGGGCCCGCCCTCACACGCGACGACCGGGTGGGCATCCACGATGTCCGTCGCGGTCGGCGCCGTGAACCCGTCGGTCGCGCCGCCCGCCATGTTGCCCTCGACGGTCTTGTCGGCCGACAGGTTCACCAGCGTGGGCGCCGCCGTGTCGACGACCGTGATCGTGAAGCTCCCGTCGGCGTGGTTACCCGAAGCGTCCGTCGCGGTGCAGGCGACCGTGGTCGCGCCGAGAGGGTAGAACCCGGACTCGGGCCCGCCCTTACATGTGACGACCGGGTGGGCATCGACGATGTCCGTCGCGGTCGGCGCCGTGAACCCGTCGGTCGCGCCGCCTGCCATGTTGCCCTGGACGGTCTTGTTGGCCGGCAGGTTCACCAGCGTGGGTGCTGTCGTGTCCACGACCGTGATCGTGAAGCCGCCCTTGGCGGGGTTCCCCGAAGCGTCCGTCGCGGTGCAGGCGACCTTGGTGGCGCCGAGAGGGTAGAACCCCGACTCAGGGTTGTCGCAGGTAACGACCGGGCGGGGGTCGACGGTGTCCGTCGCGGTCGGCGGCGTGAACCAGGTGTTCGCGCCGCCTGCGGTGTTGCCCTGGACGGTCTTGTCGGCCGGCAGGTTCACGAGCGTCGGGGGGGTCGAGTCCTTGACCGTGACCGTGAAGCTCTTCGTGGCGGGGTTGCCCGCAGCGTCCGTCGCGGTGCAGGTGACCGTAGTTGTCGTCAGCGAGAACGTGCTCCCGGACTGGGGCGAGCAGCTCACGGCCACGGTCCCGTCCACGATGTCGGTGGCGGAGGCGGTGTAGGTGACCGTCGCACCTGCTGCGGACGTGGCCTCAATGGTCATGTTTCCTGGCACCGTGAGGTCGGGCGGGGTGGTGTCGACCACGTGCACGACGAACGACGTTCTGCCGGTGTTCTTCCCGTCGGAGGCTGTGCACGCCACCGTCGTGTCGCCGACCTTGAACGTGGAGCCCGACAGCGGTGAGCAGACGCCGTGGATGGTGCCGGCGACGGCGTCGCTGGCGTCAGGACTGCTGAAGTCGACGATCGCACCCTCGTGTGACGTGGCCTCGACCGTCTTGTCTCCGGGCTGGGCGAACACGGGCGCCGTCGTGTCAGCGACGTTGACTCCGAAGCTGCTCGTCTGGCTGTTGTTGGAGCCATCCTTCGCCGTACAGGTCACGGCGGTGCTGCCCAGTGCGAAGGTGGATCCCGAGACCGCGTCGCAGGTCACGGCCAGGGCGCCCCACACGGTGTCTAGCGCCGTGGGCGTGCCGAAGGTGGCGACTGAGCCGCTTGCACCGCTCGCTTCGAGCGTCATGCTGGCCGGCGTCCCGGAGATCACCGGCTTCGTCGTGTCGACCACAGTGACGACACCGGAGTCGGAGGTTGCCAGACCCTTCGAGTCGGTGGCCGTGCACTTGACGGTGTTCGCACCGAGCGGCAGGACGGAGCCGACCGCCGGCGCGCAGGTCACAGTCGGGCCCGCCGCGTCCTCGGCGTCGGACGCATTGCCGATGTCGCTGAAGGCCAGCGTCCGGCCGTGAAGGGCGTTGCCCTCGAGCGTCACGTCGTTGACCGTGATCGTCGGCGGGGTGTTGCAGGTTGTCACGGTGGCCGAGACGCCGAGGTCTTGGGAAAGCCGCACATTGTCGCCGGTCGACCCCGCGCCCGTTGCCGTCACGGTTATCTTCCCGGTGAAGGCACCCGGCGTCGACGCGTTCAAACTGACGGTGGTCGCCACTGTCCCGGACAGGGTGGTGTTCCTGAGAGTCCCCCAATCATCGGGAAGCTTGATGGTTCCGGGTGCGGCCACGGTGGCTGTGAGCCCGGAGCCTGTCGCTGCAGCTGCAACTGTGACGGGTGCCGCTGCCAGGAATACGTTCTGCGACCCGTACTTGCCGTTCCTCGAGATGGTGACGGCCACGGTCATGCTCGCCGGGACGCCGACGCAGACTGAGCCGAGGTTCAGAGTCGAGCTGCCGCTGACGACTGTGACGCCATCACCACTGACGATGGTGTTATCGGCGTGTGCGGGCGCTGGAGCGACCGCAAAGATGAGTGCGGCAGCCGCTGCCAGGGCAGGCAGGCGCCAAGGTCGTGTTGTCATGTTCCCCCCAAGACGGCCGTGCCAACCACTTGACACCGGCTGCATCAACAGTTGCACACGACAAGCACCAAAGTAAGGGGTTCTCACGATTCAATTGAGACTTCATTGGTCGGCCCATCCGTACCGACCAGTGCCCCCCAGCGGCACTGTGTCGCTCAGTCACTACGGAATACGCCCCACACCCCGAGGCTTCGAATCCGCCGCTGAGGGTAACGGGGGTTCCAGACGTCGGAACGTGAACCAGCCGTTAGGCTGAGCAGGACTGCATCCCCGAGAGCCTGCTCCACGCGACCTAGAGGGGCGGGCCACCGTCGGCGGTCTAGGGGTGGATGGAGATTCGATGCAGCGGCTGCGTGCGGGGTTCGTGCTTTCCGAGCGGTACCGGCTCGTACGCCATGTGGCGTCGGGTGGCATGGGGCAGGTGTGGGAAGCCGACGACACGACGCTCGAACGCCGGGTGGCGCTGAAGATCATGCATCCCAACACAGCGGACGAGGCTGCGCTGGCGGAGCGCTTCCGCGACGAGGCGCGGTTCGCGGCTCAGCTCTCCCACCCGAACATCGTGACCGTGCACGACTACCTCGAGGACGACGGGCTCGCGTACCTCGTCATGGAGTTCGTGGACGGCCCCACCGTCGCCAGCCTGCTTTCGCACGGCCCCTTGGACCCCGAGGACGTCCGCATCCTCATCGAGCAGCTCGCCTCTGCCCTCATGGTCGCCCACGAGGCGGGGATCATCCACCGTGACATCAAGCCGGCCAACGTGCTCGTCACGGACGGCCGCGCCCAGCTCATGGACTTCGGCATCGCCCGCTCGATCGAGGGGGAGTCCCGGACGCTCACGGGTGAGGTCCTCGGCACGGCGCACTACCTCAGCCCCGAACAGGCACTGGGGCACACCGTGAGTCCTGCCACCGACATGTACAGCCTGGGAGTCCTCGCCCACGAGATGCTCACCGCCTCGAAGCCCTTCGACCGCGGCACGCCGATCGCTACGGCGCTTGCCCACGTGCAGGACCCTCCACCCCCGCTGCCTCCCGGCACTCCCAAGGACCTCGAGACGATCATCACGGCCTGCCTCGCGAAGGAGCCCGAGGACCGTCCCACCGCCGCCCTCGTCGCCCACATGTTGACGCTGGCCCAGACCGAGACCGAGACCGAGCCGGCCGACCCGGAGGCCACCATGGTCCAGCTGGCGATCCCGCGACGGGCCCTGCTCGAGTAGCCCGTACGAGCCGGGTAGCCCGTAGGAGGGAGCAGTCAGCCCGTACGAGCGAGCCGCCCGTACGACCGTCGTCAGGTACGCGCGCGATGCGCCCTGCCGAACGAGTACAGGCCGTAGGCGGCGAAGCCGAGCGCCACCAGGGCGACGATGGCCTGGCCCCAGGGCAGCGCGACC
>JACRAA010000337.1 GCA_016213595.1 Actinomycetota bacterium
AAACGAAGGTAGACATCGCGCTTGTCGCATGCCCGACCAATTGCACGGAGGGTCGCCCGTGCCGCGCCTGCCAGACACGCGGCAGGTCTGGGCGGGGGCCGCGACCGATGACCGGCTCCGCGCCCTGCTGCGGGACAGGGCCGGGGGGCTGCCCGCGGGCGTCGCCGCGCACATCGAGGAGTGGTGCGTCAGCCATGGCTACGGAGACGACAGCGTCGCCGTCGCGTCCTTGCTCGTAGGTCTCGTCATGGGCCTGGTCATCCAGGCCAGCCTGTTCGACGACTTCGTCGCCGAGGACTACGTGACGGTCGCCGTCCGGGCCCTGAGCCGCCTCGGTCAGGCCTGAGCGGGACGCAGCGTCCGGGGCATGGTGAGTGCGCCCGCAGCTGCCAGGAACAGGAACACCGCGCCGATGCCCACCGCTGCCGGCGTCGAGCCCGCGTCGAGCAGTGCCCCCGCCGCGAGCGGGCCGGCGATCTGTCCGATGTCACCGGCCATCTGGTAGCCGGCGAGTGCGGGACCGCCCCGGCGTCCGATGGCGTCGCCCACGCTCGCCTGCGTCGAGGTCGACGCCAGGGAGGCGCCCACCCCGTACAGGCAGAGGACGACGACCAGTGAGGTGTACGAGCCGGGCGCGACGAAGGCGAGCCCCAGCAAGCCCGTCGCGACGGACCCGACGACGAGGGAGACACGGCGCCCGACCCGGTCGGTGACCCAGCCCGACCCGTACAGCGTCAGCGCCTGTGCGGCGGCCGCCGCTCCGAACGCCCACGCGGACCACGAGGCCGGCTTGCCCAGGGTCTCCACGACGACCAGCGGCACGACGAGAGACCTCACCCCGTTCGACTGCCAGCCCTGCCCGAACGCCGACAGGACCGCCGCGAGGTAGCGCCGGTCGCGGAACGCGACGCGCAACGGCACCTCGGCGGCCGGGGCCTCGACCGAGCCGAGGACCGCGGTGGTCGTCTCGCCATGGATCGGGAGCATCGTCCAGGCGACGAGTCCGGCGACGCCCAGGCCGATCGCGTACACGACGAAGGGTGCCCGCAGCGACGCACCGGTGAGGATCCCGCCGAGGACCGGTCCGGTCATCCCGCCGAGGACGAACCCCCCGTTGAACAGGCCCGATGCGCGACCCAGGCGCTCGGACGGGGTGACGGAGAACAGGAGAGTGGTCGCCCCGATGGTGAACATCGCGGACCCGATGCCCCCGGCAGCCCGAGCAAGCAGGAACGCCCAGTACGAGGTGGCGGCCGCGCACGCCGCGCTCGAGACGGCGACGATGAGGACGCCGGCGACGATGACGCGCCGTTCGGCGAGAGCCCTGGCGAGCTTGGCAGCCATCGGCAACGACGCGACGCGCACGAGCGCGAAGCTCGACGCGACCGCGCCCGCGGCGAGGGTGGTGACCCCGAAGGTGCGCGCGAAGACGGGCAGGACGGGGGAGACGATGCCGAACCCGAGGGCCACGAGGAAGGCGATGATCGCCAGGACCGGAACGGGGCGGGGCTTGCGCACCGCATCACCCTACCGAGGGACTGGAGTGAGAAAATAGAAAAGGAGGGTTGCGAGAATGGGAAGTAGGGGTATCGTTGTTCTCATGAGTGACGACATCTCCGGCATCCTTGCCGACCTCGCAGCCGGGCGAATCGACGCCGCCGAGGCCAGCCGACGCATCGATGAGGCGCGCAACGCCCCCGACCCCACCTTCGAGCAGCCCCCGCGGCCCACGGCAGCGGAGTCGTCAGCCGAGTGGCACGACGCGAGCTCGTACCGCAGCGAACCGCAGGAGCCCCACAAGCGGCGCCGTGCCAGCGGGACCAACGGTGTCGACCGGATCGCGGTCCGCGCTGTCGGTCGCCGCGTACGGGTCGTGGGCGACACGGGGGTCGCCACCGTGGCCGTGGACGGTCCGCACGTGCTGCGGCGCAACGGCTCCGTGCTCGAGGTGAACTCCGACGGCGAGGTGGGCCCGTCCCTCGACGGCTTCTCGCTCCTCCGCCCGCCCCGCAGCCTCGACGACCTGCGCTCGCTCGGCCTCGGCAAGGAGCTCCAGCTGCGCGTCAACCCGTCGATCGTGGTCGACGTCGAGGTGACCGCCGGAACGCTCCTGACCGAGGGCCTGCCCTACCTCGGCAAGGTCCGCCTCACCGCAGGCTCGGCCGTCCTCAAGGACGTCGCCGAGGCATCGGATGTGCTCGCCCAGGCGGGTCAGGTGACGATCGAGGGCCGGATCACGTCGGGACGCTCGCGGGTGCGGTGCGAGTCGGGCAGCCTCTCGGTCCACCTGGCACAGGGCTCCAGCGTCGTCGTCCACGGCGAGAGCCAGCTGGGCCGGATCTCCTGGTCGGGGACGCACGAGGAGGGTCTCGACGAGGTGGTCCTCGGCTCCGGCGCGGCGAGGCTCGACCTCAGCGTCGTGATGGGCTACGCGACCGTCAGGCTTCCCGACGCGGTCGCCGCCGACGAGGACCTGCGATGAGCGGGGCCGCCACGACGTACCGCCCGCCCACCGCCTGCCCGGTCTGTGGCGAGCGGCTCGTCACGACGCGGCTGGGCTGTACGGAGTGCGGTTCGGAGATCGGCGGGCACTTCGCGCCGTGCGACTTCTGCGCCCTGTCGGACGCCGACCTCGACGTGCTGCGGGTCTTCCTCGCAAGCCGGGGCAACATCCGCGAGCTGGAGAAGCACCTGGGAGTCTCCTACCCGACCGCTCGGGTACGGCTCACGACGGTCCTCGACCGGCTCGGCCTCAACGGTGCCGGGGAGCCCGAGCCGGCGCCGACCCTCACCCGCGAGCAGGTGCTCGCGGAGGTCGCCGCCGGAACTCTCGACCCCGCCGAGGCGCAGCGGCTGCTCGTCGACCTCTGAGGGGCGACGTGGGGGCCGACGGCTCAGCCTCGTCTCGTACGGGTCAGAAGACCTCGGCCTCCACGAGCGTCACGGAGATCTGCTTGCCGTTGGGCGCCTCGTAGGACACGGCGTCCCCGACGCTGCGGTCGACGATGGCGGACCCCAGCGGCGACTGGGGGGAGTAGACGGCGAGGTCGACGGAGCCGTCGACTCCCAGCATCTCGCGTGACCCGAGGAGGAAGGTGTCGGTGTCGTCGGGGTCGCCGTCGAACGCGATGGTCACCTTCATGCCCGGCTGGACCGTCCCCTTGGCTGCAGCAGGGGGCGCCCCGACTTTCGCGTGGTCGAGGATCGCCTTGAGCTGGCGGATCCGGAGCTCCTGCTGGCCCTGTTCCTCACGCGCGGCGTGGTAGCCGGCGTTCTCGGACAGGTCGCCCTCCTCGCGCGCGTACGCGATCCTCGCCGTGACCTCTTCGCGTCCCTTGCCCGTGAGGTACTCGTACTCGTCACGGAGCTTCGCGTGGGCCTCGGGGGTCAGCCAGATCTCGTCGGTCGTCATCCCCACAGGCTAGCAACGCGCGGGTCACGGACGGGCGCGACAGCCCTGCAGGGACGCCGACGTGGCGTGGGCGATCGTCCGTACGGTGATGGTGACGTCGGTGAGACGGGTCGTGCCGGCAGGGATCTCGGCGTCGAGCTCGCCGACCTGCTGGTAGTTCTCGGACTGGGCGATGACCGTGCAGACGCCGACGACGGACGGGTCGGGCCGGTCAACGTGGAGCACGACCTGGACCTGGGAGTCGCTCACCACCACGAACGAGAGCACCTGGGCCGAGACGGGCGGGTTGGAGTGCCAGACGGCTGTCCACAGGGTCCAGGAACCCAGCAGCAGGGCGAACACCACGCCCAGCGCCACAGCCGGCCAGCGACGCGGGCGCGGGTACCGAGCCGCAATCCTCGCCCGTTCCTCCGGCGTCCTCGGGACACGCGACACAGCCCGCTGGGTGCTCTCGGGCTGAGGCCGCGCCGTCTGCTCGCTGGACATGGAAGTCCATTCTGCCGGGAGTCGGGAAGCGGTGGGGACGGCGGTGGTTCAATACCGGACATGCCCAAGCCGCTGCGCGTCGACGACGCCGGGGAACCGCTCCGTCTCATGGCCGTCCATGCCCATCCCGACGACGAGTCCAGCAAGGGAGCGGCGACCATGGCGCGGTACGCCCACGAAGGCGTCCAGGTGCTCGTCGCGACGTGCACCGGAGGGGAGCGCGGTGACGTGCTGAACCCCAAGATGGACCGCCCGGAGGTGTGGGCGAACCTGGCGGAGATCCGGCGAGCGGAGATGGCCCGGGCGCGGGAGATCCTCGGGGTCGAGCAGGTGTGGCTCGGCTTCGTGGACTCGGGGCTGCCCGAGGGGGACCCCCTGCCACCCCTGCCGGAGGGCTGTTTCGCCGTGCAGGACGTCGACGTCGCCGCGACCCGGCTGGTCGCGCACATCCGGGCGTTCCGTCCGCACGTGCTGCTCACGTACGACGAGAAGGGCGGCTACCCGCATCCGGACCACGTGATGTGCCACAAGATCTCCATGGCCGCGCTCTCCCTGGCGGCCGACCCGAACGCCCTGCCCGAGGCCGGGCCCGCCTGGCAGGTGAAGAAGGTCTACTACCACATGGGCGGCCACCGGAACCGTTTCCTGCGGCTCGACCAGCTCATGCACGAGCACGGGCTGGAGCCGGTCTATACCGAGCGGCTGGCGTCGTTCCCCGACGACCAGCGGGCGTACCGGCTCACCACGTTCGTTCCCTGCGCCGACTACTTCTCGGTACGGGACGAGGCGCTGCGCGCGCACGCGACCCAGATCGACCCGGACGGGCACTGGTTCGCGGTGCCCATGGAGATCCAGAAGCTGGGCTGGCCGACCGAGGACTACCAGCTCGTGCTCAGCACCGTGCCGACCGTGATCCCCGAGGACGACCTCTTCTGCGGTATCGCTCTGCCCAACCCCGAGATCTCGCCCGACTACGGCATCTAGCGCCGAGAGGTAGATTCGCCCCATGACATGGCTCCAGGTCGACGACAGCGTCGTCCACGCAGGCTGGATCCCGCTCGTCCTCGTCGGCGTCGTGGCGCTCGTGCTCGTCGTCATCTACTTCTCCATGCGCCACCACCTGAAGATCGCCAACACGTTCCCCACCGAGGCCGAGCTGAGAGCGCAGCGTCATGCCGCCGGGACGAAGGACGAGGGCGACTCGAAGGAGTGAGGCCGCGGCCCAGCCTTCCTGGCGGTCCTGCAGTGGCACGCTCCGCCGCTGATCCCCAGGCCGCCCGCCGGCAGGTTCCTGCCGTCTTGTCCGCCTGACTGTCAACCTCCGGCGCCCGCTGTGCGTCTCTCCCGTGAGGGCGCGGATCTCGCGACCACCCAGGTGGCGACTGCTCCGCGCATGGAGGCGACACCATGAGCACCATCGGTCCAGGTACAACCCACCGGACCACCCCTGACCCCCTGACCCCCCACGCTGCCCCCGGGCCGCGCCGAGGAGCTCGACGCTGGCTGGTCGCCGTCCTGGCGGCCGTGACCCTGCTCGGCGGCGGAACAGCAGCAGGCATCTACTGGGCGTCCCAGGACACCGTGCCCGGCGGCACGGGAGTCTCGGACCCGGTCGCATCCGGCGGCGGGACGGCCACCACAGGCGCCACGGCTGAGGCGTCGGCGACGACGCCGGCGACAACGCCCACCACCGCTGCGCCTGCCGCGACCTCGCAGGCCGGCGGACAGGCCCGCGTCATCCCCGTCTACTACGTCGCTGATGTGGCAGGCGGGCCCAGGCTGTACCGGGAGTTCCACTCGCTGACCCTCGTCAACGGCAGCCCGGCACTGACCGCCGTCACCGAGATGCTCCGCGGCACCCCCGTCGACCGCGACTACGCCTCGCCCTGGCCGAAGACCGTCACCGTACGGTCGCTGTCCGTCGCCGGTGACCTCGCCACGCTCGACCTGTCGGGGTTCGTGACCGTGGGCGCGGCCTACGAGGTCGCGGCCGTCCAGCAGCTCGTGTGGACGCTGACCGCAGCCGAGCCGGCCGTCACGCAGGTCCGGCTGCTCGTGAACGGCGCGCTACCGCCGTCAGGACACGTCGACTGGTCGAAGCCGGTCCGCAGGGCCAACGCGCTCGACACGCAGGCGTTGGTGTGGATCCTCGCTCCCACCCAGGGTGCGACCGTGACCTCACCGGTGACGGTCTCCGTGCTGGGAACCGGATGGGAGGGCCATGTGCCGCTCAAGGTCTACCAGGGAGAGCGCCTTGTGACGTCCACCTTCGTGACCACCATGATGGGCGGCTTCGCGCAGGCACAGACCACGGTCCAGCTGCCCCCGGGCAGCTACGAGGTACGGGCGTACACCGACAACGGGCGTGACTCGACCCTGCAGCTGTGGGACACCAAGACGTTCACCGTCCGCTAGCCACCGCTGCTCGGTGCGTCCGTCGGGAGGCTCGTAGGGGCACCGGACGGACGTGTGTCCGTAGCCATGCCCGAGCCGCGCGGCCCGCCAGGTCGTGTGCGGCCCGCGCGCTCACCCCGGGCGGTGCCGGAGCCCTCGCCGACTCGTGCACCTCGGGTCGTCTTGTCCTGCTGGACGGACTGGGTGGCGTAGACGGCGACGGCGCCCGCGCCCAGCGCGGCAGCGGCGAGGACGCCGACACCCGCCCACTGGAGGACCGCCCGTCGTGACGTACCGGCTGGGGGAGGTCCCTGCTCCGCGGGCTCGTCGCCCACCGGCGGCGGGTCGGACGGGACGGGCGGGTCGTTCCAGTCGTCGCGGGTGCTCTGGTCGTCGCTCACGCCCCCATGAGACTGTGGCAGGTTGTGCGGACCCTGTGGTCCGACCGTGGGGACCGTGGGAGTCTTCATGGCCCCGCCGGCTGGAGAGGGGTGCCGGAGGCTCCTGCGTGCGACGATGAGCGCGTGACTGAGACGACGCTGTCCTGGGACGTGGTGGCCATCGACAAGCCTGACGACGTGAACGTCATCGTGGGGCAGGCGCACTTCATCAAGACGGTGGACGACCTCCACGAGGCACTCGTCGGCGTCAGCCCGTCCCTCCGCTTCGGGGTGGCCTTCTGCGAGGCGTCCGGCGTGCGACTCGTCCGGCGCTCGGGAAACGACCCCGACCTCGTCGAGCTGGCCACGCGCAACGCCTCCGCCATCGGCGCCGGCCACACGTTCGTGATCCTCCTGCGCGATGGGTTCCCGGTGAACGTGCTCAACCCCGTCAAGGCCGTGCCCGAGGTCTGCACGATCTTCTGCGCGACGGCCAACCCGGTCGACATCCTTGTCGCGGTCACGCCGCGGGGCCGGGGCGTTGCCGGTGTCGTCGACGGCGAGCCGCCGCTCGGCGTCGAGACGGAGGGCGACGTGGCTGACCGACGCGCTCTGCTGCGGACCATCGGCTACAAGCTCTGACCAGCACCGTCCACGGGAGGGCGACCATGAAGTACCTGCTCCGCTATGTCATTGCGGACCCCGCCCGCATCCGTGAGCTGTTCCCCGCCCACCGGGCTCACTGGTCGACGTTCCAGGCGGACGGTTCGCTGCTGGCCATCGGCCCGATGGAGGACCCGGCAGACGGGGCGCTCGGGATCTTCACCACGCGGGAGGCAGCGGAGCGGTTCGCAGCAGGAGACCCGTTCGTGACGGGCGGGGTCGTGGGGACCTGGGAGGTATCAGGCTGGCGAGAGGCGATACTCCCGCCGCTGTGAGGGTGCGTGACCCTGACGCAGCCCGACCCTGGACAGGGAGGCTGCAGTGGGGCGAAGGCGTCGTGCGGCTGCGAGGAGTCGCCCGGGCCGGAGGTCAGCTCGCTCGGTGAGGGTCCAGAAGGTGTGGCGGCACAGCCACCGTGTGCTCAGTGGCGGCTTCGCTCTCGCGCCGCAGGAAGGTGCCCAGCTCCGCGATCGTCGTCATGATGGGAGCGGGGAAGGCCACCGTCGTGTTCTTGTCGACGCCGATCTCGACGAGGGTCTGCAGGTTGCGCAGCTGCAGCGCGAGGGGGTGCTGCATCATCGTGTCGGACGCCTCTCCCAGGGCGGCCGCCGCCAGGGCCTCGCCCTGCGCGTTGATGATCTTCGACCGCTTCTC
>JACRAA010000040.1 GCA_016213595.1 Actinomycetota bacterium
CGGGAGTGGGGAAGCGGTCGAGGAAGACCCGAGGGGTGCCTGGGTGGTCCGCTGCGGGACAGGGCCAGTGGATGCCGTCTCCCTCGAGCCGGCTGTACGTGATGCCCGAGTAGTCGGCGATCCCGCCGCGGGAGGCACGGGCGAGCTCATCGAAGGTCGTCTCAGGGTCCGGGCTGAACGTTGCCGCGCAGCCCAGGCGTCGTGCCAGCTGGTCGAGGATCCACAGCTCCGAGCGGGCGAGTGCCGGCGCCTCGATGGCACGCCGGCGCCGGATGACGCGGCCCTCGAGGTTGGTCATGGTCCCGTCCTCCTCGGCCCACTGGGTGACCGGCAGGACGACGTCCGCGTACTCGGTCGTCTCGGAGGGGACGAAGTCGCAGACGACGAGGAGGTCGAGGCGGGAGAGGGAGTCCTTCACGGTCTCGGCATTCGGTGCCGACACGACGACGTTCGAGCCTGCGACGAGCAGGGCACGCGGCCCGTCGGAGGTGCCGAGGCGGCGCAGCAGCTCGACGGCAGGGACGCCGGGTCCGGGCAGGTCAGCGGGGTCGAGGCCCCAGACGTCGGCCACGTGGGCCCGCCGTGCGGGATCCGTGATCGAGGAGTAGCCGGGCAACTGGTCGGCCTTCTGTCCGTGCTCCCGGCCGCCCTGCCCGTTCCCCTGGCCCGTCAGCGCTCCGTAGCCGGAACCCGCGCGTCCCGGCAGTCCCAGGGCGAGGGCGAGGTTGATGGCCGAGGTCACGGCAGCGGTTCCTTGGGACGTCTGCTCGAGCCCGCGACCGGTGAGTACGTACGCGCCGCGGCCCCCCTGGGCTGAGGCTGCGCCGGCTAGGCGGCGAGCGGCAAGGCGCAGCGTCTCCGCCGGTACGCCACAGACCGCTTCGGCGCGTTCCGGCCACCAGCGGCTGACGGAGGCGCGGACGGACTCCCACCCGGTCGTCCGGGCCGCCAGGTAGGAGTCGTCGACCAGACCCTCGTCGACCACGACGTGCAGGAGCGCGAGGAGTACGACCATGTCTGTCCCGGGCACGAGGCGAAGGTGGAGTCCGGCGCCGTCGGCCGTGAGACTGGCGGTCCTCGACTCGCGCGGGTCTGCATAGATGAGGCCGCCGCGGGCGCGGACGCCGGCGAGGTGCTGTACGAGCGGTGGCATGGTCGCGGCGACGTTCGACCCCATGATGAGCACGGCATCGGCGTCGGCCAGGTCGGCGAGCGGGAAGCCGAGGCCGCGATCCATGCCGAAGGCCCGGTTGGCGGCTGCCGCCGCCGACGACATGCAGAAGCGGCCGTTGTAGTCGATGTAGCGCGTCCTCAGGGCGGCGCGGGCGAACTTGCCGAGGGTGTAGGCCTTCTCGTTGGTCAGGCCCCCTCCGCCGAACACCGCGACCGCGTCACGCCCGTACTGCTCCTGGATCTCCCCGAGCCGACCCGCGACGAGGTCCAGGGCCTCATCCCAGTCGGCGTCGCGCAGGCGGCCGCCCTCCCGGATCTGGGGGCTGGTCAGGCGGTCGGGTGCCGTCAGCACCTCGGCGGAGGTCCATCCCTTCTGGCAGAGCCCGCCCCGGTTGGTGGGGAAGTCGCGGCCGGCGACGGTGACCGGGAGGGGAGCGCCGGGGCTGGGGACGAGCGTCTGCGCGCACTGCAGCGCGCAGTACGGACAGTGTGTGGCCACGGACATGTCAGACCCCCCGCAGGGCCGCGCCGCGGCGCAGGTAGCAGACCCAGGTCAGCAGGGCCAGGGCGAGGAAGACGCCGACGTACAGCTCGAGGGCGGGGACGATCGAGCCGCCGAAGTGGTCCCGTGACCACACGTACACGAAGGGGACGGCGAAACCGCCGAAGGCGCCGATCGACGAGATGATGCCCACCGCACCCGCCGCCCGGCGCTTGTAGTCGAGGGTCGCGTCGGGGGCCTCGCTGCGCTCACGCAGCCGTCCGAAGATCGCGGGGATCATCCGGTAGGTCGCACCGTTGCCGATGCCGGTGCACACGAAGAGCGCGAGGAAGGACCCGAAGAAGGAGGACAGGTCGCGGTGCTGGAGGCTCAGCACCGCCGAGTAGCCGGCGGTCGCCATGGCCACCAGCGCGAGCAGGGTCACGACCGCACCCCCGAACCGGTCGGCCAGGCGCCCGCCGAAGGGGCGCGACAACGACCCGAGGAGCGTCCCCGCGAAACCCCAGGCGAGCGCGATGTCGGGGCGACCGAAGGTGACCGTGAGAAGGGTGGGGAACGCGGACGAGTAGCCGATGAAGGACCCGAACGTGCCCACGTACAGCAGGGCCATGATCCAGGTGTGGCCGTGGCCGAGAGCCCGGAGCGTGGGCTTCGGGTCGGCCTTCGCCTCGCGCAGGTTGTCCATGAAGAGGAAGGCGAGGACGGCCGAGGCCACGGCCAGAGGGACGTAGACGAGCCCCGCGTTGGCGAGGCCCCACCCGCCGAGGCCGATCACCACCGGCACGAGCTTCTGGACGACGGCGGCCCCCAGGTTGCCGCCCGCCGCGTTGAGGCCCAGGGCCCAGCCCTTCTCCCGCTCGGGGTAGTAGAAGCTGATGTTGGCCATCGACGAGGCGAAGTTGCCGCCGCCGAGACCAGCCGTCGCCGCGAGCGCCATGAGGACGGGGAACGGCGTCTGGGGGTGACCCAGCACCCAGGCCAGCGTGAGCGTCGGGACCAGGAGGAGCAGCGACGACACCACCGTCCAGTTGCGGCCGCCGATGAGGGGGACGGCGAAGGTGTACGGGATGCGCAGGAACGCCCCGACTCCCGAGGCGAGGGCCACGAGGGTCAGCCCCTGGCTCGGGGTGAGTGCCCAGCCGTTGGCGCCGGTACGCAGGAGGGTGCCGTCGGGGGCGTACGTGCCGTACAGCTTGACGACGACGATGCTCCACAGGAGCCACACGGAGAAGCCGATGTGCTCGGCGACGATCGAGAAGACGAGGTTGCGCAGCGCTACAGCCTTGCCGCGGGACTGCCAGAACGCCTCGTTCTCCGGATCCCAGTGCTCGATCCAGCGACCCTTGCCGACCTGACCCAGAGCCGTTGTGGTCTCGATGGCCGTGCTCACGTCCCGGATGGTCATGGCGTTCTCCTCGGCCCGCCGAGGGCTCGGGGACCCCGGGATGGGGGCCTGCCTCGGATGTCGAGAACGCTAAGAAGGGTGCGTTACGGGTGATCGGTCCGCCCGTGACCGTTACGAAACATCCACCTCACAGCGTCGCGGCGGGGACTGTGAGAACGAGGGCCGAGCGCCGGCGTGTCGCTACACCAAATGACCTCTCGTGCCGAGAAGGGGGCCATCCTCGTCCCCGGCAGGCTCGACCGTCGTCGAACCGCCGAAGTTGCGCTCATGCGCGGATCCTTCGGCGCCCGGTGACCTGTACGTGGGATGCGGGAGGCTATACGGTCGCCTCAGCTTCGGCACGACGAGCCGGAGAGGTCTCCCCGCTGGCGGGACGCGCCAGATGCGAGAACGATCGGCAGGAGGCGAGACGTGGCGACTTCAGAAGACATGGTTAGAGGGGTAGTCGTTCAGCAACTAGGCGTAAGCCCCGCCCAGGTAACACTCACGGCACGGCTCGTGGAGGACCTGGAAGTCAGCGGTGTCGACATGGTGTCAATCATCATGCAGGTGGAGGAACTGGCCAATCTGACGATTCCTGACGAGAACATCCAGTCCTTCAAGACCTTCGGCGACATCGTGAGCTACGTCGACGCCAACACGGTCTAGCGCTCGGCGACTACCGGCCTAGGCCCGCCACCGACTGGGGAGTGGCCGCGCGTGTCGTGGCCTCTCGACCGGAAGCCGGTAGACACGTATGGAGGCGCTCGGCATGGACGAGCCGGGAGAGCGCCTGGGCACGCCGAGGAGTATCACCGTGTCTGTCACATTCGAGCATCGCCCGCACCGAAAGAACGCATGAGATTCGTCTCAAGCGGCGTGTCAACCGACAGGCGCGTCGGCGCCGGAGTCGTCAGAGGCCCGGCGAGGACTGCATGAGGCCGCCGTCGACGACGACGGTCGTGCCCGTCACGTACGACGCGGCGTCGCTGGCGAGGAACACCACCACGTCGCCGATCTGCTCCGGCTGGGCGATCGAGCCCAGGGGGATCGCCGCGTCCAGTCTCTGCATCGCGGCAGGGTCGACCACGGTCTCCGCGTTGATCGGGGTGTCCACGGCACCGGGGGCGACTCCAACGACCTGGATGCCGTGCGGGCCGAGCTCGACGGCACTGTTGCGCGTGAGCATCCGCATGCCGCCCTTGGCGACGCAGTAGGCCGCGTTGCCGGGCATGGGCCAGTCCTCGTGGACGGACGAGACGTTGATGATCACGCCGCCACCACCCTGGGCGACGAACTGGCGGGCCGCGGCCTGCGCCGCGAAGAAGGCGCCCTTCAGGTCGATGCTCAGCACCTTGTCGTAGTCGGCCTCGGTAGTGTCGAGCAGTGAGTGCCTGGTCTCCACCCCCGCGTTGTTCACCAGGACGTCCAGCCGCCCGTACCGGCGCACGGCCTCGGCCACGAGCCCCTGCACCTGGCCGACGTCGCTGACATCGGCTTCGAACGCCTCCACCGACCCGGGACCATCCTGACCGTCGAGCTTCTGTGCGAAAGCCTTGGCCTGCTCAGGCTGGACCACGTAGTCGACGATGACCTTCGCGCCCGCCTGTGCGGCCGAGGTCGCGATCGCGGCGCCGATGCCGGTCGCGCCACCCGTGACGATGACGGTCTTGCCTGCCAGTCCTGCTGATCCCATGTCGCGTTCTCCTCCTATGTGACTTCCTCCGTGTGTGGCTTCCGGTTACCCACTGAGCCGAGCGCCCCGCGGAAGTGCGTCCTTCTGCCGGCCGGGACGCGCCACCTAGGCTGAGGCCGTCACGTCCCGGCCGGAACAGACCCGAGCGAGGAGCACGTAATGCCCACGGACGAAAGCCCTCGTAGGTCGGCCGGCACGGCCGACCGGGGGCCAGAAGGCGTACGGGTGAAGGATCTTCCGGCGGATGCGCCCTGGCGGCTGTGGGGCCCGTACCAGTCGGGAAGGCAGTGGGGCACGGTGCGGGAGGACTACTCCGCGACCGGCGACGCCTGGGGCTACCTTCCTTTCGAGCAGGCCCACGCCCGGGCGTACCGGTGGGGCGAGGACGGGATCGCGGGGCTGTGCGACGGCCACGGGTTCCTGCACCTGTCGCTCGCCCTGTGGAACGAGCGGGACGACCGCCTCAAGGAACGCTGGTTCGGGTTGACGAACGGCCAGGGCAACCACGGCGAGGACGTCAAGGAGTACTGGTGGGCGCTGGATGCGACTCCGACGCACTCCTGGGGTCAGCTTCTCTACCGCTACCCGCAGGCCGCGTTCCCGTACGAGCGGCTGGTCGCCGAGAACGGTCACCGAGGCCGCGACGACGGCGAGCTCGAGCTCGCCGACACTGGCGTCCTGGCCGAGAACCGGTTCTTCGACGTGACGGTCACCCACGCCAAGGCGGCGCCTGACGACATCCTGGTGAGCGTGACGGCGGTGAACCGGGGTCCGGACCCTGCCCCGCTCCACCTCGTACCGCAGCTCTGGTTCCGCAACACCTGGGCCTGGGGCCGCGACGACCGGTGTCCCAGCCTCGTCCTGGTCCACGACGAGGCCCCCGGGGTCGTCATCGCTGCCCATCACGACTTCCTCGGCGACTACCGTCTGGAGGCGGCAGGCAGCCCGCGGGTGCTGTTCTGCGACAACGAGACGGATGCGGTGGGCTTGTTCGGTGCTTCTGCCACCAACCGGTCGCCCTACCCGACCAACGGCGTGAACGAGGCGGTCGTCCATGGGAACGACACGTTGACCAACCCCGCCGGGCGAGGCACCAAGGTCGCGCTGGACTACCGGTTCGACGCCGTCGCGCCAGGGGAGTCCGTCACGGTGACACTGCGCCTCCGGTCGGAGTCGCACACGGACGCGGCGTTCGACGAGGGCTTTGCGCGGGTCCTCGAGACGCGGCGGTCGGAGGCCGACGACTTCTATGCCGGGGTGATCCCCTCGACCGCCTCGGACGAGGACGCGCTCACCGCTCGGCGGGCTTTCGCCGGCCTGCTGTGGGGCAAGCAGGTGTACCGCTACTCGGTGAGCGAATGGCTGCAGGGCGACTCCAGCCAGCCGCCGCCCCCACCGCAGCGGCTCGCCCCCGAACCGGCCGGCCGGAACACCGACTGGACCCACCTCGAGCTCGCCGACGTGATCTCGATGCCGGACGACTGGGAGTACCCCTGGTTCGCCGCCTGGGACCTCGCGTTCCACGCCGTCACCCTGGCGCACGTGGATGCCGCCCTCGCCAAGCAGCAGCTCCTGCTCCTGTGCCGGGAGTGGGCCCAGCACCCGTCGGGTCAGCTGCCCGCGTACGAGTGGTCCTTCTCGGATGTGAACCCGCCCGTGCAGGCGTGGGCGACCTGGCTCGTGTACCTCATCGACGGGGCACGCGACCAGGCGTTCCTGGCACGGATGGTGAGCAAGCTGCTGCTCAACATGGGCTGGTGGACGAACATCAAGGACGTCCACGGGTCGAACCTGTTCGAGGGCGGCTTCCTCGGGATGGACAACATCTCGGCGTTCGACCGGTCTCGTGACGTGCCTGCCCATCACCGGCTGGAGCAGTCGGACGCGACCAGCTGGGTCGCGTTCGCGTTCCTGGCGATGCTGCGGATGTCGCAGGAGCTCGCGAAGTACGACCCGGGCTGGAGCGAGCTGCCGACCACGTTCCTCGAACGGTTCCTGTCCATCGCGGAGGCTATCGAGGCCTTCGGGTCGACCGGGGTCAGCCTCTGGGACGACCAGGACGGCTTCTACTACGACCTGCTCGTCGACAGCGACGGCCAGGCGGAGCCGGTGAGGGTCCGTTCGTACGTCGGTCTGGTGCCGCTGCTCGGGGTCGCGCTGACGCCCGTCTGGGTCGATGAGCTGGAGTCGTACGTCCAGCGCCGCGGCTGGCTGGAGGAGCACCGTGCCGACCTGCTCCAGCGGAGGATGATCGTTCATCCGGTGCGTGGCCGCGACGGTGGCATGGGCCTGGTTCCTCCGGAGCGCTACGCGCGCGTCCTCGCGCGGGTCCTCGACACGGCCGAGTTCCTGTCTCCGCACGGGATCCGGTCCCTGTCGGCGGCGTACCGGGACTCGACGGGCGTCCAGGTGGGCGGGCAGGAGCTCTTCATCAGGTACGCCCCAGGTGAGTCGGAGTCGGGGCTGTACGGCGGCAACTCCAACTGGCGCGGACCGGTCTGGCTGCCCGTGAACGTGCTGCTGGTCGATGCGATCCACACCTACGCGGAGACCCTCGGCAACGAGCTCGAGGTCGAGCTCCCGACGGGGTCGGGTCACAAGGTCACCCTCCACGCGGCAGCCGATGAGCTCACCCAGCGCCTCATCGGCCTGTTCCGCACCGGCCCCGGCGGACGGCGGCCCAGCCAGCCGCGGGACCATCCCGACGACCCGCTGTGGAACGCCCATCCCACATTCAGCGAGTACTTCCACGGTGACACCGGAGCAGGCCTCGGAGCCTCGCACCAGACGGGCTGGACCTCGCTCGTGGCCCACCTGATCTGCTGCCGCCCGCAGGCCTGACGACAAACCTCCACGGCTCGGATTTCGCACCACGTCAGGTGCGGCCGGACGTGGGCGCCCAGGTTTGTCCCGGCCGCACCCGGGTATCCCCGTGTCGAGTCGGAGGGCAAGCTGCGAGGGCAAGCTGCGAGGGGGAGGTGCTGGGTGGCGGTCACCGAGCTGGTCCTGGTCAGGCACGGCGAGAGCGTCGGGAACCTGGCGGCGGCGGCTGCCCAGGCGCAGGGTGCCGAGGCGCTGCTCCTCGACCAGCGCGACGCCGATGTCCCGCTCTCGCCGGCGGGGGAGGAGCAGGCCGCCGCTGTGGGCACGCCCTTCGAGGCGCTGCTGGGTGACGGGCAGCCGACCCGGGTGTGGGCCTCCCCGTACCGGAGGGCTGTAAAGACCGCCGAGATCGCACTGGCCTCGGCCGGCTGGCAGACGGACATCCTGCTGGACGAGCGGCTGCGTGACCGGGAGCTGGGAGTTCTGGACCTGCTCACCTGGCGCGGGGTGCAGGCACGGTTCCCGTTCGAGGCAGAGCGTCGCCGGTGGCTGGGCAAGTTCTACCACCGGCCCGCGGGCGGAGAGTCGTGGGCGGACGTCGCGCTGCGCCTCCGCAGCTTCCTTCGTGACGCTCTCGGTGATCCCGACGCCACGCGGCTCATCCTCTTCAGCCACGACGCCGACATCGTCCTGCTGCGCTACGTCTGCGAGGGGATGACGGAGACGCAGGTCCTCGAGCTGGCCGCGGCCCACCCCGTACGGAACGCCTCCGTCACTCGTCTGCAGCGTGACGGCACGGGCCGCTGGAGTCCCCTGACTTTCAACGACGTCGGGCACCTGCAGGAGTCCGGCGCCCCCATCACCCAGCACCGAGGGGAGTCGGATGTCCGGCCACGTTGAGCCACTGAGTGCGCGGATGCTGCGGGACTGGCCGCTACCGCAGGGGGGCAGCACGAAGTACGAGCGCGGAGCGATCCTGGTCGTGGGCGGCGCTGTCCGCACACCGGGTGCCGTACAGCTGACCGGGCTCGCCGCGCTGCGGGTCGGCGCAGGCCGCCTGACGATGGCCGTCGCGGAGCCGGTCGCCGTGGCGCTCGCCGTCGCGACACCGGAGGCGGGCGTCACGGGGCTCCCCGTCGACGCCGAGGGCAACGTCGACGGGGAGGACCTGTCGGCGCTGGGGCATGACCTGTCGGTTGCCGACGCCGTGGTCGTCGGGCCGGGTCTGGGAGGCAAGGAGCCGACGGCCCGCCTGCTGCGGGCGTTGCTGCCGATGCTGGGCGCCGAGACGCAGCTCGTCCTCGATGCCTTCGCACTGGGCGTCCTGCCTGAGATGCGTGACGTGCTGCCGGACTACGAGGGGCGCATCGTCCTCACTCCGAACGACACGGAGGCAGGCCTCCTGCTGGGTCGGCCCCTGGACGACGTCGAGCTCGATGTCCCCGAGCTCGCCCGTACGTACCACGCCGTCGTGACCTGCCACGACCTCGTGTGCGAGCCCAACGGCCGCAGCTGGCGGATCGAGGTGGGTCACAGCGGGCTCGCCACGAGCGGGAGCGGGGACGTCCTGGCCGGGGCGGTCGGCGGCTTCGTCGCGAGGGGAGCCACGCCTGCTCAGGCCACGTGCTGGGCGAAGTACGTCCATGCCAACGCCGGCGAGCGTCTCGCGGCACGCGTCGGACGCAAGGGCTTCCTGGCCCGCGAGATCGTCGACGAGCTGCCGACGGTCATGACCGAGCTCGATGCCTGACGGGAACGACATCCAGGGTAGCGATCCCTGCCGATAGACTCCCGGCACCATCTCGAGCCGGATGCGGGTGATCCTACGAATGTCTGAGCCGTCCCAGTACGTCCGCAACCAGACCCGTCGCTCGGCCGGCCCGGCGGTGGCGATCTGGCTCGCCATCGGCGCCGCGATCGCCCTGTCAGCCTCGGCCGTCGCGCTGCAGGCCCGGCAGGCGCCACTCCCCGGCAGACGCGCTGGAGACACCCTGACCGGGATGACTGCCCTGGTCGGCGACGCCGTCGCGCACCTCGCGGGTGCCGGGACCCTCGGCCTGCTGGCAGCGATCGTGATGTTCTCGCCCTGCGTGGCCGGCAGGGCGCTCCCCCCGCACCATCCGTTGTGGCGCTGGACGTTGCGCTCGGCCCAGGTCTGGTTCGCGGCGTCCCTCCTCATGACGTTCGCCAACCCGAGCTTCATCGAAGGCATGTCGATCACCGACTCGTTCCGTCCGGACGCCTGGTGGCTCTTCGTGACGTCGACGACGAGCGATCTCGCGTGGGTCGCATCGTCCCTGGTGGCGCTGTGGGTCATGGTCCTGGGCTGGCGGCGGCGGGTGGGTGCCGCGCTCCCCATCGCGTGGTTCGCGGGCGCGGCCGCCACCGTCTTCGTCGCCGTCACCGGCGGTGTGTCCGTCGGGCTGAACCATGACTGGGCGACAGACGCGGTGGCACTGGCGACCCTGGCCCTGCTCA